>CAYGPX010000019.1:0-12355 GCA_964351935.1 uncultured Rickettsiales bacterium
CCGGCGACACAAGGATTTTCAGTCCTTTGCTCTACCAACTGAGCTATCTGGGCACATCAATGCTTTTTAAAAGCGTCGCTGCTTATAAAACAAAACATATGCGCTGTCCAGCCTATATTTATGCAAAAAGGGCATCCTGCGATAGGATGCCCTTTTGTTTTAGTCAAAATATCGTGGATTAATCTACTTTGTGTAAACAATCTCAACACGACGGTTTTGAGGCTCGCGTATGCCATCCGCTGTAGAAACCAGAGGTGTGCTTTCACCTTTTGCTTGGGTTGTTACGCGAGATCCGCTAACACCAAGGCGACTCAATTCTACTTTAACTGATTCAGCGCGTCGCTTTGAAAGTTTAATGTTGTACTCATCGCTACCTACACGGTCAGCGTGGCCAGTTACAATAAAATCACTATCGGCTTTTGCATTGCTTACAGCGCTTGCGATAATGTTTTTTGCATTACTGGTTAAAGATGATGCATTAAAATCAAAGAAGGCAATGTATGAACGTGAAACGCCAATAGATTTGCGACGCTCTTGTACGGTAGGTTGTGCTGTGCCAGCGCATTCATCCGATGAAGATTCCCATTTGGTACGAACGCAATCACCAAAAGTGCTGTAAACTTTTTTATTGTCTTGGTCGGTTACAACATCTTGTGGGCCAGCAAGGGTGGTTGCCGGAGTTAGAATAGACGCAGCCAGTAGTAATTTCCCAAATGTTTTCATAGACATAATAGAGCCTCAATATACGTTAGTGTTAAATAAACAGTGGTAGCTTAATGGGTTTGGCAGGTTACCAATTTCATGTATAAGCTAATTCAGGCAATTCAGCTTATTTGAATAACTTAGCTGATTCGCAACTAAAAGGGATATAGCAGCAGAGGTGAAATGTAAAGATACATATTTTTAGAGGATTTAGGCGGTTTATATCTTTTCTTTACAAATGGTGGATGCTTTGTTATAGTGCGCGCCCTTTTGGGTAACCCGTCGAGATACATAGGCCATGAAGTTAATTGCCGGAAATAGTAGTCCTGTTTTTGCATCAGCTGTTGGTGCGTCATTAAATATGCCGCTAACAGAGGCGAATATCAAGCGATTTGCAGACATGGAAGTGTTTGTGGAAATACTTGAGAATATGCGCGGCGAAGATGTATTTGTAATCCAATCAACGTGTTTTCCTGCGAATGACAATATTATGGAGCTGTTGGTAACGCTGGATGCATTAAAACGTGCTTCAGCCAAGCGCATTACAGCAGTGATTCCTTACTTTGGCTATGCCAGACAAGATAGAAAGCCTGGGCCGCGCACGCCAATTTCAGCAAAGTTAGTGGCAGATATTATCACCGCTGCGGGTGCTAACCGTGTGCTGACGATGGATTTGCATGCAGGGCAGATTCAAGGTTTCTTTAATATACCCGTTGATAATATGTATGCAGCTCCAGTATTTATTGAAGATATTGAGCAGCAGTTTGATATTAGTAGGCTCACCGTGGTATCGCCTGATGTGGGTGGGGTGGTGCGTGCGCGTGCCATAGCAAAGAGAATTAATGCCGATTTGGCGATAGTAGATAAGCGCCGTGAGAAAGCAGGCGTATCGGAAGTGATGAACATCATTGGTGATGTGCAAGGAAAAGATTGCATTATTGTGGATGATATTGTAGATTCCGCCGGCACTTTGTGTAACGCTGCGGCGGCACTCAAAGAAAAAGGCGCAGCAAGCGTAAGTGCTTACATTACTCATGGTGTGCTTTCAGGAAAAGCAATCGAGCGCGTAAAGAACTCGGTGCTGAAAACGCTAGTAGTAACAGATAGCATACCTTTGCCGGAATCAGCTATCGGTGTAAAGAACATTAGAGTGGTGTCAGTTGCACCGTTGATGGCAGAGGCAATAAGACGTATTAGTGAAGAAACCTCGGTTTCTAGCTTGTTTGTGTAGAATTAGTGATAATAACCAAAAGCAGAATGAAACGTCAGTATGACGGCAGATTATTAGGGAGTACAATATCATGGCTAATAAAACAGTAGTATTAAAAGCAGAATTGCGTGAAGGAGCGGGCACAGGTGTTGCACGTGCACTGCGCAGAGAAGGCAAAATTCCTGCCATCATTTACGGTGGAAAAGAAGGCGAAACGTCGATTGCACTTAATGCAAAAGAATTGACGTTCGAATTTTTGAAAGGTCACTTTTCTTCAAAAGTAGTAGATTTAAAGATAGGCAAAGAAAGTGTGCATGTGTTGCCACGTGAAGTGCAACTTCATCCGGTAAGTGATGCAGTGTTGCATGCAGATTTCTTGCGCGTAACCGATGATACCAAGATTGAAGTACAAGTAGCAGTGCATTTCTTGAATCAAGATACTTGCCCGGGTATTAGAAAAGGTGGTATATTAAACATCATTCGTCGTGACGTTGAGTTGCTTTGCTCAGCTCGTAACATCCCTGAATATATTGAAGTGGACGTAGCTAAGCTTGAAATTGGTGATGCCGTGCATATCAGTAATGTCAAGTTACCAGCTGGTGCTACGCCAACCATTACGGATCGTGACTTTACCATTGCAACAATTGTTGGTCACACTGAAGAAACAGAAGAAGATGAAGAAGCGACAGCTGAAGTTGCGGGTGAAGAAGCTGATGCTGATGCGGAAACAGCTGAAGCGCAAGAGGCTTCTAAAGACGAATAATTGGAGAAAGCGATGTTCTTGTTAGTTGGTCTGGGAAATCCTGGCAAAGACTATGAGAATACGCGTCATAATATCGGTTTTAAAGCGGTGGATGAAGTCATCCGCCGCTTTTCGTTTGCGGACATAGGCACAAAATTTCACAGTCAGTGTTTTTCAGGGCAAATTGCTGGACAAAAGATTGTTGCTCTTAAACCTCAAACATTTATGAACCGTTCTGGTCAGGCTGTTGGAGAAGCGGCTCGTTTTTACAAAGTTGCGCCAGAGCATGTAATCGTTATCCATGACGATCTTGATATCGTGGCGGGGCGGATAAAAGCAAAAATTGGTGGTGGTTCTGGTGGACAGAACGGCATCAAAGATACGGATCGGCATTTGGGTGTGCAGTATCGACGCATTCGTATCGGCATTGGTCATCCGGGAGATAAGCATCAGGTGAGTAGCTATGTACTAAAACCTTTTGCCAAGCAAGAATGGGAGGCTATAGAGCCGCTGCTAAGTTTAATTGCAGAATCGATGGAAGCTGCTTTGGATGAGAGCTTCCCTGCTAGTTTTACAAATGCAATCGGAATGAAGCTGAATCCACAGCATCAAGAGCGAACACATAAATCTGAATAAAGGAAATTACTATGGGATTTAAATGCGGTATTGTTGGTCTACCAAACGTAGGAAAATCAACACTTTTTAATGCATTGACGCAGACAGCAGCTGCGGAAGCTGCAAACTATCCTTTTTGTACGATTGAGCCCAATACAGGTCGCGTGAGCGTGCCCGATCAACGGTTGAAGAAGCTGGCAGAAATTGCAAAGTCAGCTGTAATATTACCAACACAGCTGGAGTTTGTAGATATTGCTGGGCTCGTAAAGGGTGCCAGTAAAGGTGAGGGGCTTGGAAATCAATTTTTAGGTCATATCCGCGAAGTAGATGCAATTGTACATGTGTTACGCTGTTTTGAAGATGGTGACATTACGCATGTTGAGGGTGGTGTTGACCCATTGCGTGATGCGGAAATTATTGAAACAGAGTTGGCACTATCGGATTTGGAGTCTTTAGAGACCCGTATTCCAAAGCTTGAAAAGAAGGCAAAAGGGCAGGATAAAGAAGCCAAAGCCGATTTAGAATTAATGCAAAAAGTGCATGTCTTATTGGCCGATGGTGTGCCTGCCAGAAAGTTTGAAGTGTCAGACGAAGAAAGAAAGCGTTTTGACGGGCTGCAACTGATTACGGCAAAGCCAATAATGTATGTATGCAATGTGTCTGAAGATGAAGCCCTTGAAGGCAATCGTTTGACGAAACTAGTAGAAGAAAAAGCCAAATCAGAAAATGCGGTATCGGTGATTATTTCTGCTAAAATTGAAGAGGAAATTGCCCAGTTAAGTAGTGAAGAAGAAAAGCAAGAGTTTTTAGAAACTATCGGATTAGAAGAGCCGGGGCTTGCTCGCGTTATCCGTGCCGGCTATCAGCTGCTAAATTTGATTACTTTCTTTACCGTTGGTCCTAAAGAGGCTAGGGCGTGGACGGTTGCACAAAAATCACGTGCGCCACAAGCTGCCGGAGTGATTCATACCGATTTTGAAAAAGGCTTCATTCGTGCAGAAACCATTGCTTACAATGATTATGTTGCTTGTAATGGAGAGCAGGGCTCAAAAGAAGCAGGCAAGTTACGCTTAGAAGGCAAGGAATACACGGTTGCGGATGGTGATGTATTGCATTTCAGGTTTAACGTGTAAACCCAGCGGAGTCTATGCTATATTAGTGTAAGAGCTATAGCTGGAATTAGGAAGTTTATATGCAAGAACCAAACCAACAACGTATCAATCGTTGGCTTAAATGGGGTGCTATTGTCGTTTTGGCGGTAATATATTATATTACCTATAAGGATCCTATCGCACAAAAAACAGAAGAAAAACTCAAGCAAATCCAGCAAGAAGCTACTACAGATGCGTCATCGGATGTGGTGGTGCCGCAAGTAAAAATTACTGAAGATACACCATTACCGGATGGCAAAGAGAAATTGTCAGTGGTCAATGGTGTGATGCAGAATTTTGTGAATAAACTCAGCGAAAGCGAAACGGGAAAGGTGCTGCTTCGTGGTTTGAGTGAGCAGGCTGTTCGGGAGCAGAGTGATGATTATAAATTATTGCATTGGGCAACTCAGCATCCAAACCGGATACATTTCTCAGATATGGTAAGTGGTGATGGGCAACAAATATTTTGTGGCTCTAAGGTAACTATGGACTACCAAGCTTATTTGCCGGGTGGTATCAAGTTTGACACGACTTACAAGCCAGAGCATAGGCCTGTGACTATTGAAATTGGAAAATCACAAGTGGTGCCTGGTTTGGAAATGGGGCTAATAGGCATGCAAACAGGAGCGCGCCGTAAGATTTCGATACCGCCATCGTTTGGTTTTGCTGTGAGTCGGTTAAAAATTGACCCAGATTATGAAGATAAAGTGTTGCTATATGATGTTGATATTCAGCAAGTTGAAGCGGGTGTTGCACCAGTAGGGATCAAGACTCCAGAATATACTCTTACAAGAATGGTTGTTGGTAGTAAGGATAAATTTGTACAATGTGGAGAGTACGTCACCATAGAATACAAAAGAGTGCTGCCCGAAAGTGATGCTTCTGAAAAGGAAATTCCATATAAGCGTATTACTTTCAAACTGGGAGATGGCACAGTGCCTTATGGACTTGAAAAAGCGTTGATAGGGCTTCACCTGGCCAGTGAACATAGGCTTTCGTTGCCTGAGTTTTGGCAGAAGTCACGCGGAAAAGAGTCTCTCATGGCAGAGGATATAGCGAAAAACAAAGAAAAAATGTTGGAAATTCACTTTAAGATTATCAGTATCGACCACTGAGTCGAGTCTAATACTGCTAAAGTTGAATAGTTTTCTTCTTTTGTGCTTAAGCGCATTCGTCTGCTGGGAAGCAGCGCTTATTAATGATGATTGTGGCATGGCCTACAGGAGCTGATGCATCTGCAAATAGTGGGATGAGATGCTTGTCGTTGCTAACATAGAGCTCTACAACAGAGTTAGTAGATGATTCGTTGGCATCAAACCCACTTAAAGGAACGCGCGTCATGCGGATGTGAAGTACATTTTCCATCTCGTCATTGATGCTCTTTGTTTGTGCGCCCAATATTTCAAACTCAAGTCGTGCAAGCTTCTTTCCGTCATAGGTGGGAAGGGAAAAAGTGGTTTGGTTTAGTTTTATTGCGCGGCGTACTTTTTCACGTGCAATTACGAAAGCAGAAAGAGGGTCAACGGCTTGTAATTCGCCTGCATCCTTTAGTGCTTGAGACGAGTGAGACTCAGTGCTTTTTTGAGTGCTAGCTCTGCCTACGTTAGAATAAGCAATTTCGGTATGCTTATCGCCGGTTGTTTTTTGAGATTTTTTAGAAAAACGCGTAGGGATATATTCACCATTGTGTTCACGGAAGGTGGTTTCAGCCTGATTTTTATAGTTGCTAACCATGCCAACCAAGCCTTTTGTATCAATTTGTGTTACGATGCGGTTATCTTCGGTGGTTGCTTGCAAATCGGCCACATGCATTCCACTCCAGTACACTTTGTAGCTGGCATGCATGTTTTCAGCCATTGCACCTTGCGCTAAAAGTGCAATAATGATGGCAAAAGATGCAGATAAGAATCTTTTTAAGAAAGAGGACTTGATATTAATCAATGTCGTTTTCATATATACTCTTAGGATTATGTCTCGTCGTTGTCACTGTTAAGAGAGTATATAGTTTATAGTTTTAGAATTGTCAAATTATAAAAACAGCAAACAATAAAATTTATCAAGGTCAGAAAATGCATTTTAATAAATTTACCGAACATGCAAGAGAACTTATACAATCCGCTCAGAATGGAGCCGTTGCGAGCGGGCATCAGCGATTTACGCCTGAGCATGTCTTGCAAGCATTGCTGGCAGATGAAGATGCATTAGCAAAGCGGTTGGTGGAAGCATGCGAAGCAAACTATGATAAAATTGAAAAGCAGCTCGCTGAAGCGCTTGCAAAACTGCCTTCAGTTTCAGGTGGAGGAGCAGGGCAGATTTATCTAGCGCCAGAAACCGCAAAAGTTTTTGAAGAAGCCCAAAAAATAGCTACAGGCAAGCAGGACAGCTTTGTGACTGTAGAACGTTTGCTGCAGGCATTGGTAGGGGTCAAGGGTACTGAGTCTTGTAAGATACTAAAAGAAGCGGGAATGACGGTGGCAAAATTAGAGGCAGCCGTTGATTTAATGCGAAAAGGGCGAACGGCAGATACCAGCCATGCAGAAAGCAGCTTTGAAGCGTTGCGTAAATTTGCAACTGATTTTACGGAGTTGGCAGCAAAGGGAAAGCTTGATCCTGTTATTGGGCGTGATGAAGAAATTCGCCGTACCATTCAAGTGCTTTCACGCCGTACAAAAAATAATCCGGTACTCATAGGAGAGCCGGGGGTGGGGAAAACAGCCATTGTTGAAGGGTTGGCTCAGCGTATGGTAGCAGGTGATATCCCTGAAAACCTTAAAGGTTGTAAGTTGATTGTGCTTGATTTGGGCGCGTTGATTGCCGGTGCAAAATTTCGTGGAGAATTTGAAGAGCGTCTAAAAGCAGTGTTGAACGAAATTAAAGCGGCAGCAGGTGAAATCATTCTATTTATTGATGAGCTTCATACATTGGTAGGTGCAGGTGCTGCTGAGGGCGCGATGGATGCATCTAATTTATTAAAACCGGTGCTGGCGCGCGGAGAGCTGCATTGTATTGGTGCAACAACGCTTGCTGAATATCGTAAACATATTGAAAAAGATGCAGCCTTGGCGCGTCGTTTCCAATCGGTGTTTGTGGCTGAGCCTACAGTACAGGATACAATTTCAATTTTGCGCGGCATTAAAGAAAAATATGAAGTGCATCATGGGGTGAGAATTTCGGATGCGGCAATTGTGGCCGCAGCAACGCTATCCAATCGTTATATTACCAATCGGTTTTTGCCAGATAAAGCCATCGATTTGATGGATGAGGCTGGCAGTCGCTTACGCATGGAAGTGGACAGTAAGCCTGAGGAAATAGATGAGCTTGATCGCCGTATTATTCAGTTGAAAATTGAGGAATCCGCTTTAGGAAAAGAAAAAGATGATGCTTCAAAAGAGCGCTTGGTTAAATTAAGTGAAGAGTTAGAGGAGCTTGAAAAGAAATCCGCCGATCTGACAGGAAGATGGCAATCGGAGAAAATGAAAGTCAAGCAGTCGCAAAAAGTGAAAGAGGACTTGGATGCGGCAAGGCAGGAATTGGAAGTAGCCCAACGCAATGGCGATCTTTCTCGCGCAGGCGAGTTGATGTATGGTCTAATACCTGAGCTTGAAAAGAAAATTATAGCCATCGAAGCAAAGAAAGGTTCAGCCGAGGCGGCAAAAGAAGCGGTTACGCCGGAAATAATTGCCGGAATTGTCTCGCGCTGGACGGGAATTCCGGTAGAGAAAATGCTTGTGGGCGAGCGCGACAAGCTGATGCGTATGGAAGAGGTTTTGAGTAAAAATGTCATTGGTCAGAGTGATGCAATTCGCGCAGTGAGTGATGCGGTGCGTCGTTCACGTGCAGGGTTGCAAGATAACGAGCGCCCGCTTGGCTCGTTCTTGTTCTTAGGCCCAACGGGTGTTGGTAAAACAGAGTTGACCAAGACGCTGGCACAATTTTTATTTGACGACAAAACCGCACTGTTGCGTGTGGATATGTCTGAATATATGGAAAAACATGCTGTGGCGAGGCTCATCGGAGCGCCTCCTGGCTATGTTGGATATGATGAGGGAGGGGTGCTCACTGAGGCGGTGCGTCGTCGTCCTTACCAAGTTATTTTGTTTGACGAGGTGGAAAAAGCGCATCCGGATGTGTTTAATATTCTGCTGCAAGTGCTGGATGAAGGGCGTTTGACCGATGGGCAAGGCCGCACGGTTGATTTTAGAAATACCATTATTATTCTCACTTCAAACCTAGGTTCACACATACTTTCAGAGCAGAAAGAAGGCGATGAAAGTGCAAGTGTTTATGAGCAGGTGATGGAAGTGGTGCGCAGCGCATTCCGTCCTGAGTTTTTAAACCGCTTGGATGAAATTATTCTGTTCCATCGTTTAGAGCGTAAGCATATGGGGGCGATTGTCGATGTGCAGATTGGGCGGTTGCAAAAAATGCTTTCTGAACGCCAAATTAGCGTGACGTTAACCAGCGAGGCCACAGCATGGCTGGCAGATAAAGGCTATGATGCCGCTTATGGAGCAAGGCCACTCAAACGTGTAATTCAGCAGCAAGTGCAAAACCAGCTGGCCAATATGGTGCTTTCAGGTAAAGTAAAAGATGGCGATGTGGTCAATATTTCAGTGAAAGACAAAGAGCTGTATCTTGAGTTAACATCAGAAAAGAACTCAGAATTAGACAAAAACAAAACGGATGCGGCTTAATCATCGTTTTATAGTTAAGTGATTGTTGTTTACTATTTCTTAATAAATCACTGTTAATCTCTCTTTACTTAGGGTTGGGAGAAGGACGTGGTTAGAAGAGTCATAACAATTTCATTCGCAGGCACATGCAGTTTAGTTCAACCAGAAGAAGGCGGTGTTTTAAATGGGCCGATTCATGGCATTGCTGGGGTGGATGCTTTTAATATACCTGCGTTAATAAGAGCGCTGACAGATACTGGTGAAGAGCCTACACCAGAGTCAACACAATTTTCAGTGGGATTTCATGGGCCGGGCTCACATTCTTCTCGCAGTGGCGTTTTTGCTCAAGCAAGCCTGATGCGAGGAGCGGTGGATGGGTTTTATGGAGATCATAATGTCAGCGAAACGTCCGACAATGCTATGGCGCAACTTTTAACATTATTTGAAGGGCTTGGTGAGGATGATACGGTGACGCTAAACTTAGTAGGTTGGTCTCGTGGAGCGGTTGCTGTTAATATGCTATTATCTAAGCTAAAGGAATTCATGGCGTTTGAAGCGCAAACAGATGAACGTTTGTCTGCAATAAGGGATATGCTCCGTGATAAACTCAAGGAAGTTAACGTGCACGGTATTGATCCCGTTGTTGGTGGGCCAATAGATAGGTATGGGCAAGCTTCTGCGCAAAAGATTTTGGAAAACGCGCAGAGTAAACTGCAAAAAGCCGAGAAAGCCTGTTACCTAGCGCGAAGTAAATTAGATGCTCACTTGCTTCTGGCTGATGGTGGAGTGGTGGGTTTTTCTGAACCTAGGTGGATTGCGGAGCGTGAGCGCTTAATAGAGCAGGCCAGAAAAAAAGAGAAAGCATTAAGAAAAGCTCAGGAAAAACTACAAGAAGTAGTCAATATGTTAAATGGCTATAACATCTATGAAGACATAGAAGAACTGCCGTCATCTACTGGTTCTATAAAAGTAAGAACAAGTTTTTTCCATTCCATGAGTGGCAATTTGGGTTTATGGGAAATGTTTAGGCTTTCTACGATTGCTAATATACCTTTCTTCTCAGGATTACTAAAGCGTAAAGGTGAGCATTATCTTATGCCAGGTAACCATGAACGTATGGCGTTATGCAGAGATAAAGCATTTGAAGGATTAACGCCAGAAGAGATGCGATCACCGGATTATCCTAAAGAAGTCCTCAATAGATTGTTATATGGGGGTTCCTCCCGTGAAGGAAGTTTTCCTGTTCGTGAATTTTCCTCCGGAAGATTAAGTGGAGTAATTACCTTGCTCAAAACCATGAGTGATCTAGAAAAAACAGGCGCGCTTGTGAAGGAAAAACTACCTGAACCACTTAGAGAGCAAGGGGCTATAGAGACGAAGTTGCAAGAAGCGTTAGATGCTTATCGTTCGCGTGTTCACAGGACTTCTTACAAGCGAATGTTTCATACTCAAGGTGCGCCGTGGAGAGGACGTTTGGCAGAGCATAGCGACTTCGTTTTGGTTGCAAAAGGATCGGGGCCATTGCCGGAATACCCTGACTTCAATGAAGAAGATAGGCATACAGCACAACAAGAAGCCGCGCTAGAGGGGGCGACTTCTACGCCTACTACCTCTTCGTTTATGGCGCGTATGATGAGGGCTGTGTCTAGGTCTCGATTGTAGTTTGAGGGTAAGCGTAATTAAGGATTGGCCGCTTTAGCCTCATACTTCATCATATATTGCACTTGGCGCGTAAAACCAAGGAAGAAGCCCTTGTTGATACCGGAGAGCTGGTTGCTTGAGAAGGTTTTCACCGAAAGTGGGTTGATTTGTTTTCCGCCTCTTAAAATTTCATAATGTAAATGTGGGCCGGTAGAGCGGCCGGTAGTGCCGACATAGCCGATAATCTCACCCTGCTTGACCCGTCCGCCTTTGCGCTGGCCTTTGCCGTAGCGACTTAAATGTGCATAGGCGGTACTATAGCCGCCGCTGTGCTGGATGCGCACATACTTGCCGTAGCTGCCATACCCGCCCAAATAATCAATCACCCCGTCGCCTGCAGCATAAACGGGGGTGCCGGTTGGGGCTGCAAAATCGATGCCCTTGTGCATTTTGGTGTAACCAAGCACAGGATGGCGACGCTGGCCAAAACCTGAAGAAATACGCGCTCCATCAACAGGTGTGCGTAAAAACCCACGCTTTATACTTTTGCCAACGGCATTATAATATTGTGTCTCGCCTTTGCTTGAAAAGCGATAAATTTTTAAAGGGCTGCCTTTAATGGAAAGTGATGCGTAAATTAAAACGCCATCGGTTGCGATTTGTCCATCGTCGGTATAGCCCGCTTCAAACAAGGCTTCAAAGGCTTGGCCGTTGCGAATGTCACGTTGAAAATCAACATCATAACTATAGGATTGTATGAGTTGTTGCAGGATAGAAGGGGGGATGCCTGCATCTGTGGCTGACTGGTAAAGACTTCCTTTAATTTTACCGCTCGCTTTTAGCAGCATATTCTTAACAGGCTTGCGCTCAATGCGAGCCAAAAAGATACCGTCACTAACACGTGAGAGCCAAACTTCTTCTAAAGGCGTAACGGAAAGCCTTAAAGATTCTAAATGATAAGGCCCTTTGGCTTGCGTTTCAAAATTAAGTAGCTTAACGCGGATAGATTGCCCTGCTTTAAGTGAGTTGCTATTAAATACGTTGCCCAGCTCTAATATCGCCAGATAGCGATCATTCGCATCGACATCAACAGTGGAAAGAAGCCCTGAAAGTGTATCGCCTGCTTTTACTTCGAGGGTTAATTCGTTTGTAGCTGGAGCATCAGCGCCATAGGCGTGTGTTATAAACAGGAGTGATGCCAAACAAACGAGAAAGCCAACGCAGACCCAACGCATTATAAGGTAATAGTAATCTACGTAATATGTCGGCAATGTTCTGTTCCTTTTATCCCTCAAACTGCTGATGCAAAGATAGCGACTTGATTAGGATAAATCAATTGCACATTATTTTTGGCAGAAAACTGGGGAAAAATAAAATAAATGCACTTTTTTATAAAAAAAACTAAAAAAGCTGTTGACGGGCTGGAATGAATTGCATATAACAACGCTCCCTTCGCAAGGCTAACAACAACAGCAACGAAGCGGAACGAACTAAAGGTTCTTTGACATTGTGAATATTTAAGAAGAAGTGAAGGCGGCGGTGCGTTTAAAATATTTTAAACTTGAACGTATTGCTGCTTAACTTCGAAAGATTTTGAGCAATCTTGCAATACGTACAAGTC
>CAYGPX010000020.1:0-12306 GCA_964351935.1 uncultured Rickettsiales bacterium
CAATGTCTGTACCATCGAGCATTGTTACTAATTTTTCCATTTCTTTACTGGCTGGCACATCCACTTCAAGCATATTGGTTATACATGCCAGTGAGCGTGATGCGGTATGAATACAATAGCGAATCGCACGCGGAAAATGCTCATCCAACACCAAAAATCCCGCTACATTGCGATAGTTTATACGGTGGAACTGCTTACGATATACTTCAAATCCACTCACAGATTTTAAAACAGCTCCCCATTCAACGGCATCATAAGGTGAATCAAGATAATCAACACTTGGTAAAAGTAAGAAGTATTTTACATCTAACATGCGAGCAGTTTTATCTGCACGTTCTAGCAGCCTTCCAACTCGCGCAAAATGCCAAGCTTCACCATGTGACATAGTGTCTTCAATCAAACCGGCCAATAAATGATTTGCTCTATGTATTTCTACAAAAAACTCTTGAAGATTATCAATTCTACGCTTACGGCTGTGCTTTTCTACTTGATGATAAAGGGCGTTAATCGCCTCCCACATTTCTGATGAAATCACTTCGCGAACGGTGCGTGCATTTTCACGAACATTCTGAACACATTTGAGAATTGAGTTAGGGTTTTTGTCGTCAAATGTCAAAAAGCGTACGACACCTTTTTCATCATATTCCTTATAACGCTTGTTAAAATCCTCTTCATCTCCGGATGCGAATACTAAAGGATTCCACTGTGCTGTTTCACGCTCCCATCCCATATCAAGAATAAGACGCGAATTCACATCAATAAACCTTGCTACATTATCGGCACGCTCCAGATAACGGCTCATCCAGTAGATAGAACTAGCAACTCTACTTAGCATGTGATGGCTCTCCCATAATCTCTTCTAAACTACGCGGCTCATCTCCTAAGACCCATGTATCCTTACTACCGCCACCTTGCGAAGAATTCACCACCAGCGAACCTTTGGTGAGTGCCACACGCGTTAACCCACCCGGTAAAACAAATATAGATTCTCCATAAAGAATATAAGGACGAAAATCAACATGCCTGCCTTCAATTACATCCCCCACAATCGTGGGAGTGCGTGAAAGCGCCAGTGTTGGCTGGGCTATATAATCTCTCGGATTATCCTTAATTTTCTTTGCAAACTCTTTGCGCTCAGTAGCGGTTGACTTTGGGCCGATAAGCATGCCATAGCCACCTGATAAGTTTACCGCTTTCACCACTAATTTATCTAGATTTTCAAGCACATATTGGCGATCTTTTTCGTTATCGCATATATAGGTTGGAACGTTATTGATAATAGGGTCTTCTTTTAAGTAGTACTTAATAATTTTTGGCACATAAGCATAAATTGCCTTATCATCGGCAATGCCGGTGCCGGGTGCATTCGCCAGCGCAACCGTACCTTTTCTAAAACATTCCATAATCCCCGGAACACCAAGTAATGAATCCTTATTAAACACCAGAGGGTCAAGAAAATCATCATCAATGCGACGATAAATCACATCCACCTTTTCAAAACCACGTGTTGTGCGTAACATCACATGGTTATCAACAATAGTTAGGTCAGAGCCTTGTGCAAGCGGCACACCCATTTGTTGTGCCAGAAAGCTATGTTCGTAATAGGCTGAGTTATAAATTCCTCGTGTAAGAACAATTACATTGGGGTTATCAACCTCAATTGGTGCTGCATTGCACAATGCCCCATAAAGATGGTCACCATAATCAGAAACTGGACGCACCCGCATTTCTTGAAAAGCTTTTGGGAGCGTACGTTTTTGGATAGAACGATTTTGTAAAACATAAGAAATACCCGATGGACAACGCAAATTATCCTCAAGCACATAAAACTCTCCGTTGCCGTCACGCACCAAATCAGTGCCTGTGATATGTATCCATATTTTTTTAGGAGGGGAAAGTCCCTCACATTGTTTCTGGTAGCATTCAGATGAAAATATTAATTCCTCTGGAACAATTTTATCTTTAAGAATTTTTTTCTCATTATAGATATCATCTATAAAAAGATTCAGGGCTTTTATGCGCTGCTTTAAACCTTTCTCAAGAATTTTCCATTCTTTTGCAGTAACAATCCGCGGCAAAATATCAAAGGGCATAATTTTTTCAGTACCCTTCTTATCGCCGTAAACACTAAAAGTTATGCCTTGTTGATATAAAGCATTCTCAGCGGCTTTTTGACGACGTCGCAATTCGTTCGCAGGCAATGAGTTAATATGCTCAACAAGCGGTAACGCATCTTTGTGAGCAGAACCATCAGATGCAATAAGTTCATCATAAAAGCCTTCTGTATCGTATCCTTTAAAACTCACTACACTCTCCGCAGCTATGATTCGTTTATTTCGCGCATTTTCACATCAACCTTCAATGTTTCTGTGCCACCACCTTTATAGATAGTGCCAGAAGTTGGTGTTGCATCACGATAATTACGCCCACAAGCAACACGAATATGATCTTGACTTACGGCACAGCCATTAGTTGGATCAAATCCACGCCAACCAACATAAGGAAGATAGACTTCTGCCCATGCATGAGAGGCATCCGATTGAATTTTATTGGCATAATTTGCACCCGTATAAATATATCCCATACGGTAGCGTGCCGGAATACCTAGTAACCTCGTTAAGCAAATAAATAAATTTGCAAAATCCTGACAGACACCTTGGCGCGTGGTGTAAACATCAAACGGCGTGGTGCTAAGCGAAGTACTACCTGAAACATATTCATAGTCTCGGTAGATGCTAAGATTAATATCTTCAATCGTTTTTAATAGTCGGTAATCGTTACGCTCAACAAAACTCATTGCATATTCAGTGAGCTCTGAAAGTTCAGATTCCGGAAGTTCTGAGGGCAATAAATAAGGCATCATCATCTGGCGTTGCCATGGCATCCATATGAGTGGTATCGATGTTTGACGCCGAGATAGGCTGTGATCATCGGGTGGTGATGCAAAAATTTTCACACGGCTTGTAGCTTCAACCGAAAGCTTGGTATAAGGCTTATTAATAATACAATGAATAGCCTGATTACCAAAGACATCCTCATACTGAATTTCTTCCGCTTGAGAAGAAATGGCAAGCTTTGAATAAACAACCTCCTGAATGGGATCATCAGTGGGCTGTAGCCTTAAAGAGTGTGTGCTGTGCTCTACTGCTTCTGTATATTCATAGTGGGTGCTGTGTGTTACTTCATATAATCGATAGCCTAACGTTTGACCTTGAAGTGTTTGCGTTATTGCTCTCACATTCAGTGTATGCCCCTGCTGTGCTTGTTCCGCCTGAGGAGCCATATTATATAGTTGTTTTTGTTGTGGCTGAGGCTGAAAGTGAGGTTTTTTATCAAACGTATTTGCTGCACTCTGTAAATGTTCAGGCGCGCTATCCCAAACAATGGCTCCGCGCCGAATAATAAGCATTTGTCCCGCTTGCATCTGCACCCAGCTTCCTTGCGCAAAAGGTGAAGAACTCACAATCATTGCCGTCCGATACGTATCACGTGGATCACTCAGGCTTATATGTGCAGCTTCTGAAGTATAAGTTTCTTGGTTGCTTGGTGGTTGAATACGCGAATAATACATTGGCTTTGGTGATTGCGACCCATGAAAACAGACAATACTATCACCGTCACTGAGATACATATCCGCACTACCAAGTGTATCAAAACGTTGAAACCACGAGAGTAACATAGTTGGATCAATATCCGCTATGCTGCGGGCATTTCCACTTTGCACTAGCGATAAGAGATTACAAAATGCTAGTTCCGAATCAGTATTTCCAAGTGGCTCTAGTAAGCGAATTTTTCTTCCGTGCAACTGCTCAAGTTCAGCCTTATCGACATCACCATTGTGCATAAAAAGCCAATCACGCCCTGCAAAACTACGAGAAAAAGGCTGGGTATCTTTATGACTATAGCCTTTGCTGGCACCACGTACCTTACAAAAAAATACGGTAGAGCGAAAGTTTGACCAATCTGTGATAGTATCGACCAACACTTGTTCACCACGAGCTGCGGCGTCTTTCGTCACCATTGCAGAATGGTGATCATCCGGATACCAACCAAATCCCCAACCGTGTGAATGGCTACCGCCGGCATTATCGGGCAAATTTAAGTTAATTGAAGGTGAGCCTTTGCCATCAATACTAATGGCAAGGATATCACTGGTAAGTGGCGGAATAGTGAACAAGGAATACTCCTAAAATATGATTATAGTTCGTGCTAATTCAACCATAGTAGCATATGCTTTATTACGGAAGATATATTAATTTAAAGGCTTCTTTATATAATGAGTATCACTGCCGCCTTACATCACATCACACACTACCGCTACGACAAACCCGTGACATTGGGCATGCAAACCATACGCTTACGGCCAGCACCGCATGTGCGCTCAAACATACAATCCTATTCGTTAAAAGTTCTACCTAAAGACCATTTCATCAATTGGCAACAAGATCCTTTCGGAAACTTTTTGGCTAAAGTTGTGTTTCCTGAAAAGGTTAGAGAATTTAAAATTGAAGTTAGCTTGCTGAGTGAAATTCGTGTTTTTAACCCATTTGATTTTTTCCTTGAAGATTCCGCAAAAGATTTTCCTGTTCACTACGATCAAGGCTTAAAGGAAGAACTCGCACCTTATTTAGAGATAAAAGAAAAAGATAAAGGGCTGCTCGCTTGGGTTGAGGGCATAGATAAAAGAAAGCAAGGTATCATTAATTTTCTTGTGGCGGTTAACCAAAAACTAAGCTCGTCACTAAACTATACTGTAAGATTAGAACCCGGCATTCAATCGTGCGAGGAAACGCTAAAACTTGGCAGTGGCTCGTGCCGAGATATGGCGTGGTTCTTATGTCAGGCATTGCGTCATTTGGGGTTAGCAACACGCTTTGCCTCTGGCTACCTTATTCAGCTTGCAGCAGATGTAAAATCGCTTGATGGGCCATCTGGCACTGAAGTAGATTTTACAGACCTGCATGCATGGACAGAAGTATATTTACCCGGTGCAGGATGGGTAGGGCTTGATCCAACCTCCGGCTTGTTTACTGGTGAAGGCCATATTCCGCTATGCTGTACCCCCAACCCATCAAGTGCGGCACCTATTACTGGCACGTTGGAAGGTGGAGTAAATGCCACGCTCGAACATAAAATGACTATCACACGTATGGTTGAAGCACCACGTGTTACCAAACCCTATAGTGACGAGCAATGGAGCGAGATTGACGAACTTGGCAAGAAGGTAGATGCCGCACTAAAGAAGCAAGATGTCCGCCTAACTATGGGTGGTGAGCCAACCTTCGTATCCCTTAATGATCGCGAGCATATGGCATGGCACTACGATGCGCTTGGCGGTGATAAAAAATCACTCGGCAAAAATATGTTATACCGTCTGAAGGAACACTTCTCCGCTGGTGGATTAAACATGTTTGTACAAGGCAAGTGGTATCCGGGAGAAATATTGCCGCGCTGGGCAATGCCTTGTTTCTGGCGCAAGGATAATGAACCTATTTGGCAAAATAGTAAACTTCTTGCAGACCCAGATAGCTCTCTAAACCACGATCTAAAAACGTCTAAAACATTCATTACTGCTCTAGCTGAGAAGCTTGGCGTCCCTGCGTCTTATATTTTACCAGCGCGTGAAGATACACCTTATTATTTATGGAAAGAGCAAAAGCTGCCACTGCAAGATGAAATAATGGAAGCCGATGTATTTGAAAGAACAGAGCGCAAACGCCTACAGAAATTGATGGATAAAAACCTCAATGAGCCAGTGGCTTATGTTCTGCCATTACATTATTCGCACAACCGCAAGTGCTGGATTAGTAATAAGTGGCAATTTAAAAGTCCGCATATGGTGCTATTAACGGGTGATTCTCCGGTAGGTTTACGCCTGCCCTTGGCAAGTTTACCTTCCCCCAAAGAAGCAGTTGAAGAAATATGCCCTGAACGCAGCACATTCGAGATAACAGAAAAATTACCGTCTTATAATGCCTTAGAAGAAAACCTTAACGGATATAAAAAAGCGAGCGATAAGCTCTTTACCAAAGACCCAAACGGACTTATTCGCTCTGCACTATGTGCAGAAGTGCGAAACGGAGTATTGCATTTATTTTTACCACCAGTGGCATGGGCGGAATATTTCCTTGAATTGATTGCAGCGATTGAGTCAGTTGCTACTCAGCTAAAAACTGCTGTAGTGCTTGAAGGATATATGCCACCTGCTGATAAGCGCATATCTCATTTCAGTGTCACACCTGACCCAGGTGTGATTGAAGTAAATATTCAGCCTGCAGCAAATTGGAAAGAGCTTAAAGATATCACCAATGCGGTGTACAACGAAGCGCGGCTTGCTCGGCTTTCAGCTGAAAAGTTTATGATTGACGGTAGGCGCGTAGGCACCGGTGGCGGGAACCATATTGTGATGGGTGCAGCAAATCCAGAAGACAGCCCCTTTCTTCGCCGTCCAGATTTATTGCGCTCACTCGTAAGCTTCTGGCAGAATCACCCTTCCCTCTCCTATTTGTTTGCAGGCATGTATATTGGCCCAACCAGCCAATCACCGCGTATTGATGAAGCACGTCACGATGCACTACACGAGTTAGAAATTGCATTTCAGCAAATTCCTGATTCTGGCAAGGTGCAGCCATGGCAGGTAGATAGGCTATTTCGCAACCTTCTGGTTGACTTGACGGGGAACACGCACCGCGCTGAATTCTGTATTGATAAACTCTACAGCCCCGATAGTGATCGTGGACGACTTGGCTTGCTTGAAATGCGTGGTTTTGAAATGACACCACACCCTCAGATGAATCTAGTGCAGAACCTGCTCTTGCGCGCCTGTGTTGCTCATTTTTGGAAAACGCCATACACTGGTAAACTTGTACGATGGGGTACACGGTTGCACGATCAATTCATGCTTCCTCACTATTTGCAGGCTGACCTGCAAGAGGTACTGCATATTCTTAAATCAGGTGGGTATCACCTAAAATCAGAATGGTTTGCTCCATTCTTTTCGTTCCGCTTTCCTGAATGTGGAAATGTGCAGATTGGTGAATTAACACTCTTTATCCATTCGGCATTAGAACCCTGGCCTGTAATGGGCGAAGAACCAGTTGGCGGCGGCGTTAGCCGCTCAGTTGACGCTACAGTTGAGCGCGTGCAAGTGACTGCAAAAGGGTTGGTAGAAGGTCGCCACATTGTTACATGTAATGGAAGGTTAGTACCGCTATCACCTACTACAGAAAAAAACATACATGTTGCCGCTGTACGATTTAAAGCATGGGCGCAACCCTCAAGCCTTCACCCACAATTACCCATTAACGCACCACTGGTGTTTGACGTGATTGATGTGACCCAAAAACGCTCATTGGGTGGATGCACCTATCATGTTGCACATCCAGGGGGACGTAGCCATAGCACCTTCCCTGTAAATGAAAATGAAGCAGAAGGACGTAGATTAGCGCGTTTTGAAGCAATTGGACATACAGCAGGTAAAATTAATATTCCACCGGCAGAGCAAAATTCTGAATTTCCATACACATTAGATTTAAGATCTAAGCCATAGCTATTATGATAAATAGGCCACAAACGAGTGGCTAAATCACCTAAAATGCAAAAAAATATACTATTTGGATTAATTTTCACTTTCGGTAAATGATTTATTATCGTAATCTGATAATCAAACCAAAAGTAAAAGGACTATACAATGAATAAATCAGAACTAATTGATGCTATTGCTAACTCAACCGGCTTAACCAAAACAGATGCTGGTAAAGCAGTAGACGCTTTGATTGCCAATGTAACAAAAAGCCTTAAAAAAGGTGACAAAGTCACATTACCTGGCTTTCTTACCCTTGAGAAGGTGGCTAAACCTGCAAGAAAAGGTCGTAACCCTTCTACTGGTGCTGAAATCACAATCGCTGCTAAAAATGCAGTGAAGATTAAAGCTGGCAAAACACTACAAGATGCTGTGAACTAAGCTCAGCAATTCATTTAACGCCCCTAGTCACTTTGTAGGGGCGTTAAAAACACATTGTTAAAATATTAAATTGCTTCATCGCTGCTAGCTTAAACAACCAGAGTTGTATAGCTTAGCCCACACTATTAAAAACTCTTACTTACAAACAAGCCAAATGTGTTATCCACACCTGCTGAAGAAATAGCAGTACGGTAGGTAGTCTGCAATGCTACCCCATCACTAAATGATATCTTTGCAATAGGACCAATCTGATGATCTTGATTGCTATATCCCGATAGGTCTTTAAGTCGCCCAAAGTCATTCATCATATCAACTCCCAACGCTAAACCTTCTATGTATGGCACAGAGACATCCATTTTTCTTATCAAACGATGCCTAATTTCAGCCGAGGCACCATCTTCAGATTCAGCACCAATATCATGTGAAAAAAACGTGTTGTGGATAATTTTCCATTTATCATTAATATCTGCTTCTGCCACCAAACGCACAACTACCTCATGCGGCTTCTTGTCACCATCGCTCTGCGCATATGAAAGCCTAAATCCACCATCCCATCCATAATCGCGCTTTTCAATCAGCTGGAAGCGATTTTCCAAAGTAAAGGATTGGTGCTCCAAATTATCATTTTTCCGCTTATCCTGCGCAACTAAAGCCCTTAGTGCATACCAATCATTAAAACCGTGGTCTATGTGCTGACGCATTCTATATCTTTTATCATTTGACGATGACGAATCATCCTCAGTGGCACCAAAGCGAAATTCTACTGATGTTTTCCCTTCAGTTACCGTTGCACCGCCAACGTTACTCACTGCTGATGCAGCATTCACACTAAAAGGCGCAACTGTTACACTAAACAGGAGTGAAAGTGCTATATAAGTTTGCTTATTTTTCATAATCTTAATTGTCTCTTTTTTTGGGTTATTTCTTCCAGTCAACATGGTAAAGATCAAAACGCCTATCTTTCAAATTCTGCACAGTACCAGAATTTCTAGCGATAGTGAGTTGATCAAGATGTAAATCTGCAAAGATAATAGTTTCAGTATTTGCATCGGCAATTGCAGCAATACCATCACGCGCAAAAGGGAAATCACACGGAGTATAGATGCCACTTTGTGCATAGTGTACATCCATATTTTCAACATCCGGTAAATTACCTACAATTCCTGACGTGACAACATACATCTGGTTTTCTACCGTACGCGCCTGACAGCAATAGCGCACGCGCAAATGCCCTTGGCGCTCGTCCGTGCAATAAGGCACAAAGAGAATTTTAGCACCTTGGTCTGCCAGATATCTTACAGGTTCTGGAAACTCAGAATCATAGCAAATTAACACACCAATAGGCCCACAATCTGTTTGAATTGTTTTTAACCTATCGCCGCCTTTAAAGCTCCACCAGTAACGCTCATTGGGTGTTGGATGCAGCTTTGGTTGCGAGTGCACCGCGCCATCACGCAGGAAAATATAAGCATGGTTTTCCATTGAACCATCTTCCATACGCGTTGGATGCGAGCCCCCAATAATATTAATGTTATAAGAGATCGCTAAGCGCTGCATAAAGTTAACAAACTTATCAGTATATTGAGAAATTTTTTCAACTGATTCTTGCGGAGTTAACTTTTTTTCTTCAATGGAAAGCAGTGGAATGGTTAGCATTTCTGGAAATGTCACAAAATCTGCTCGATAGTTTGCTGCCACATCCACAAAATATTCAATTTGCTTTTCAAAGTCTTCAAATGAACTTACCTTGCGTACTTGATACTGCACTGAGGCAATACGCACATCATTTTTAATTTCTCCTTGTAAGCCACCCGTATTAGGCGCCGCCTCGTCAATAGATGGGTTTTTCCACACCATATGAGTGGCGTTGCCTAGCGAAGCTTTATCCGATGGTAGGTAATTTTCTAACACCCCAATCATTTCAAAACCATTGCGCAGCTGAAAGCCTATTACACTATCCTTTACTTTCCCATTTTCAACCGCGCGAGCGTAGTCTGAAGGAGAATCAAACTGGTTGCTCCGACGTTCATACCCCGGCATTCGGCCGCCAAAAACAATCCCTTTCAGACCTAATTGCTTACAGAGCTTCTTACGCGCATCATAAAGGCGTTTTCCAACACGCAGTCCTCTATAATCACTATCTACACACACCTCCATACCATAGAGATAGTCACCATTTGCATTATGGCGTGATGCAAACCCATGCCCTGTAATTTGAGCCCAATTATGCGCTGAAAAAACAAGCTCAGTAGAAGCAATAAACGTGCTACAATGTCCTATAATTTTTCCATTATAATCAGCAACAAACTGCCCTTCCGGAAAGTTAGCAATTTGGCCACGGCACATACCTTCATTTATCGAAGCGCCATCGCCATATACGCGAGCACTTAGATCTACAATTCCCTGAATATCACTAACTATGGCGTGACGAATAATGAGTTTTATTTTTTCTGCCTGATGTTTTTCAGACTTTTTAGAATGTATTGCTTTATCATCTTTATTATTAGTCAAAACTCTTACCTTTTTAGTTATTTCTTATTAAGCGTCGCATACCAATAACACTTTCATAAACTAATATGCCGTTACTTTTAAAGCATTTAACCTGCCATTGAAAGGTTTTTATAATTCGATATTTATGAAGTGATTTATTTCCTGATTTCTAAACAAAGCTAGTAACCAACTGAAATAGTGTATTTTCTTAAATTTAAAACATTTTCTATTTAGC
This sequence comes from uncultured Rickettsiales bacterium, assembly GCA_964351935.1. Lineage (GTDB taxonomy): Bacteria > Pseudomonadota > Alphaproteobacteria > Rickettsiales > CAYGPX01 > CAYGPX01. The sequence goes on from CAYGPX010000020.1 coordinate 10,689, forward strand.
ATTCTTGGCTATTAACTAAGGGAATCTTCACAAGCCATGAAGTAGCCCCACTTTGTACAATGCCTTGAGCCTCTAAAATCTAACCTTGATTAACTTATAAACTTCCCCATTTATAGTATGACCTCAGTGAAGATTTACATTTAAAGAGTGTTTCAGAAAGCATAGATATTTAATCTATTGAATGCTCCACATAGACTAATCCTTTTTAATAAAAATTACGTTTTGGATTGGCTTACTAAACGTAGAATCATATAGCCCATCACCCCTGAACATAATGAACCAATAATCACACCAAGCCTTACTTGTGTTTGCAAAGCCGGATCAGAAAATGCCAACGTTCCAATAAACAAACTCATGGTAAAGCCAACACCAGTAATCAGCGCCATACCGTAATATTGTTTCCAACTCACATCTTTTGGTAACTCACATAATTTTGTAAGAACACCAATTAACGTCATTAGCATTACACCAATTTGTTTTCCAAAAAACAACCCAAGTGCAATACCAAGCGTGACTGGATGTGTTATAATATCAAGTGACAGCCCTTTTAGAGAAACACCTGCATTTGCAAAAGCAAATAGTGGAAGGATAGCGAAAGCAACCCACTTATGCAAACCGTGCTCCAGTGAGCGCGCTGGAGAACCTCCAAGTTTATTTTTCGCTCTGAGCGGAATAAACAGGGCAATTACAACGCCGGCCAATGTTGCGTGCACTCCCGATTTTAGTACACATGCCCACAATACAACTCCTACGACAATATAAGGGGATAATGACGTGACACCTTTTCTATTTAGCGTTGCCAAGATCACCATCGCTACAAAAGCAATTACAAGTGATAGAATAGAAAGGTTATCTGTATAGAAGAGTGCGATAATAATAATTGCAGCTAAGTCGTCTAATATTGCAATGGCAACTAATGCAATTTTAAGTGACTCCGGCACTCGATTTCCCAAAAGACTCACTATACCCAAAGCAAAAGCAATATCCGTTGCGGCAGGAATAGCCCAGCCATCCATATATTGTTCTGTTTCCCAGTTAATGAAAGCATAGATAATAGCAGGAACTGCTATTCCCCCCAACGCAGCAAGTGCCGGCAAACTAATTTGTTTTTTCGTCGAAAGCTGCCCTTCCAACACTTCTCGTTTAATTTCCAATCCTATCATAAGAAAAAAAACTGCCATTAAGCCGTCATTAACCCACAGAAGTAGTGGCTTATTGATAATGAATGCACCAATTTGAACAACAACAGGTGTTGACAGGAATGCGTCATAGAATCCAGATAATGCACTATTATTCACAATCAGCGCAAGCAATGCTGCAGCTCCTAATAAAACACCTGCAGAAGCTTCATATTTAAAAAATTCTCTCATCATTCTTAACGGCATAAACAAACCCCTATTTCAGAAAAAAACGCCCTAACATCATTGGTTAATTACTTCAAGCCTACAAGTAAAATCTGGCTATTTATATGCGTTCTATATGCCCATTACTCTGAATCCAGATGGTTTTTATATCACCCTTGCGCTAATAATATGATCCAAGTTAATGAGGTAATAAAAATGAATACAAAAAACATTTCTTTAGCAACGGCCGCACTCTCTATTCCTTTTGCCTTTAT
>CAYGPX010000021.1:0-12264 GCA_964351935.1 uncultured Rickettsiales bacterium
CATCCACAATCACTTTGAGAAGTGAGCGCGAATCAGGGTTCATGGTGGTTTCTTTGAGCTGCGATGGGGTCATTTCACCCAAACCTTTAAAGCGGGTGACATCCACGTTGCCGCGTTTTTTCGAAAACTCTTCAAAGATGGCATTTTTATCTTCTTCGCTATGGGCGTAAGCTGAGGTGCTTCCTTGCGAAATACGATAAAGCGGCGGCTGTGCCAAATAAAGGTGTCCGTTACGAATCAGTTTTGGCATGCATTTGAAGAAATAAGTCATCAAAAGTGCGGCAATATGCGCGCCATCCACGTCAGCATCGGTCATAATAATCACGCGGTCATAGCGCAGCGCTTGTTCTTCGTAATTATCCCGCTCGCCACAGCCAAGGGCGAGGTTGAGATCCGATATCTCTTGATTGGCACGGATTTTATCAACCGTGGCACTTGCCACATTCAAAATTTTACCACGCAAGGGCAGCACAGCCTGTGTTTCACGGCGGCGTGCCATTTTGGCAGAGCCACCCGCTGAATCTCCCTCCACTAGAAAGAGCTCGGTGCCTTGCTGTGCTTGCTGTGTACAGTCTGCCAGCTTGCCCGGTAGGCGCAGGCGCTGCGTCACGCTTTTACGACTCACATCCTTTGCCGCTTTGCGACGCAGGCGCTCTTCGGCTTTTTCAGTAATGTATATTAGCAATGCGGTGGCTTGCTGTTTGTTGCTGCTTAGCCACAAATCGAAACGGTCTTTCACCGCATTTTCAACCAGCCTTGTGGTTTCGCGGTTGGCAAGTTTATCCTTGGTTTGGCCTTGAAATTGCGGCTCGGGGATAAAGAGCGAAAGTAGCCCTGTCACACCGCTCATCACATCTTCAGTGGTAATTTTTGAGGCGCGCTTGTTGCCGGCCAATTCGCCATAATCGCGCAAGCCTTTCACCACGGCATTGCGTAAGCCCAACTCGTGCGTGCCACCTTGCGGGGTGGTGACAGTGTTGCAATAAGATAGTAAGTTGCTATCGGCATTTTCAACCCAGTGCAGTGCCCACTCGATGCGGCCTTGATTGTCTTCAAAGCTGGCTTCGCCTGCAAAAGCAGACGAGGTAACCGTAATTTCATCCGCCAATGCGCTGGTTAAGTAATCCTGCAGGCCGTTGGGGAAGTGCAATGTTTCTTCCGCAGGCACGCTGGTGCCGGCATTAATCAGTTCAGGTGCACATTTCCAGCGAATTTCAACACCACGGAACAAATAGGCTTTCGATTTGGCTAAGCGATAGAGCCGTGAAGGGCGAAAACGCATTTTGTCGCCAAAAATTTCAACATCCGGATAAAACGTAACGGTTGTGCCACGGCGATTGCTGACCGCGCCCATGTTTTCAAGCTTGGTGACAGGGTTGCCGCGGCTATATTCCTGCTTCCAAAGCACGCGATCGCGCGCCACTTCAATCAATAGCTTTTCAGACAAGGCATTCACGACTGAAATGCCCACGCCGTGAAGTCCGCCTGAAGTATAATAGACTTTATTGCTGAATTTACCGCCGGAGTGCAGTGTGGTGAGAATTACCTCCAGTGCTGATTTTCCGGGGTATTTAGGGTGTGGGTCAACCGGAATGCCACGGCCATTATCAACAATGGTGATACCGCCATCGCTTTGAATTTCTATTTCAATGCGCGAGGCAAAGCCTGCCACGGCTTCATCCATGGCATTGTCGAATACTTCAGATACTAAATGGTGATATGCATTTTCATCCGTGCCACCAATATACATGCCCGGACGACGACGAACAGGTTCCAGCCCTTCAAGCACCTCAATATCCTGAGCGGTGTATGCCTGCTCAGACAGTTTGGGAGAACCAGTTGATTTATTTGTAAAAAGATCACTCATAGCAGCCACATTATAGCACCAACCCTTGCGAAGACAAGTGACAAAACATAGTATTTGTGGGGCTTAGAGCACTTTTTTACTTGACGTGAGGGTGTTTTTTCTTTTGATTGGTAGGATTGGCGATAATGAATATTAGGCAAGCATGAGCAACCCACCCAAAGCATTGTTACAAGAAACCTATCAACAGCTATTGTCATTCTATGATTTGGCAGAAGAGCTGATAGATACGGTGGAGCATCAACCGCTTGAAAGCCCCTTGGCACAGCTTGATTTTATTGAGCCGTTGGTAGAAGAAGTAGAAAATGCTACGGATGTTTTGACGGAAGAATACCGTCATTTTGCTGCCAGCGGAAACATTCCTGATGAAGCGCGCAAACAGCGCATTGAAAATGCACTGGCAAAGATTTATGATGTGCTGCACACGTGCGAGCAGCATCCTGAGGTGAAATAATGGCAGTAACGAAACATTCCATCAAAAAGAAAAGCGTAGCTAAGTGGAAAGAAGTGCTAGCCGCGGTGCATGGCAAGCTGGTACAGCAAATGCAAGTAAACGATAAGCTTTCTCCTTCCAAAGGCCGAGGCGGCAACGGCGCAGGGCGCTAGTTCTTATTTAAATCCATCCTTCATCTTTCTAAGTGCAGTGAATACTTCGAGCTTATCAGCACCCAGCAAACCGAGTGATTGCTGGATTTCAATACTATTGCTACGCAAAAACGGATTAGTGGTTTTTTCGAGTGCAATGGTGGTGGGGATGGTTGGCTGTTGTTGATCGCGCTTGCGTTTTTCGCGCTCTATGCGGGCAGTTAAACGCGGATTGCGAGGCTCTACGGCCAGTGCAAACTTGCCGTTAGCAAGGGTATATTCGTGCGAACAGAAAATCATCGTATCCTCTGGTAGCTGGCAGAGTGTTTCAATGCTGGTAAGCATTTGCAGCGGCGTGCCTTCAAATAGCCTTCCGCAGCCCATGGCAAAAATTACATCTCCTGAAAATAGCCAACCCATCTTGGGCATATAGTAAGCAATATGACCTGAAGTATGCCCCGGTACAAAAAGCACATAAAATTCGTGCTCTAACAGCGTAAAGCTGGTTTTATCTTTAAGACGATTGGTAATGCCGGGAATGCGCGCAGCATCGCCTTGGTAGCCATAAATAGGGCAGCCTGTGGCGTTGCGCAAATCGAGATTGCCGCCAATATGATCAGGGTGGTGGTGGGTGTTGATAATGGCCAGCAGGTTTAGGTTTTTTTGTTCCAGAAACGCTAAAACAGTCGCTGCTTCGGTGGGGTCTACCACCACGGCATCGCCCCTTGCCTCGTCGTAGATGATGAAGATGTAGTTATCGTCCCATACTGGAAGTTGCGCTACCTGAAGCATTATAGTATCTTTCTCGTTGATATCTTTAACGTTACTTGCGCTCTGTGCACCCTTCTTTCCTATTATATAACGTTTTGGGTAGTGTGTGCAAGGAACGTGGCTTTTTAGGAGAAAAAATGCATTGGCCTGAAATTACAACGCTTCGTCGGTTTTATGCTTCGCGTCTGGGTGGTATCACTCAGCATTATGTAGAGCGTGCATTGCTGCCCACCGCAGAAAAGCTAAAAAGTCATAATATTTTAGGGTTGGGTTATGCGATTCCGCATTTAGCCCCGTTTTTTGGCAATAAAAATCAGGTTGTGGCGGTTACGCCTTCGCATGAAGGGGGGGTGCATTGGCCTTATCATGCTGCGTGCCTTTCAGCCATTGCTGAGGAGCTTGAATTGCCTTTTGCTGATGGTTCAATCGATATGGTACTGCTTGCGCATACGCTTGAATATAGCGAACAGCCTGTGCAGCTTCTGCAAGAGATTTGGCGTGTGCTTTCGCCCTCAGGGCAGTTGCTGGTATTAGTGCCCAACCGTCAAGGTGTTTGGGCGCATGTGGATAGCACTCCTTTTGGTAGCGGTCGGCCCTATAGTGGGGCACAATTGAGGGATTTATTTGAGCAGGCATGCTTCATGCCCATGCATAGCCAGACATTGCTGTTTTCTCCTCCGAGTAACGCATTTGTAACCCGCCCTCATCGTGTGCTAGAGGCATTTGGAAACTGGGCACTCCCTGCCTTTGGAGGGTTGCTGCTTGGGTGTGCTAAAAAGCAAGTCTATGCTTTGAGTAAAGAAGCAAAGAAGAGATATACCAAGAAAAAGATGTTTGTGCCGGCGATGGGTTCTTCCATGAATCGGGCTAAATAACATCAAGTTCTTTTGCTTGTGGTTTAGTGGTGTGCTTTGCTGAGCACAAACACTGCCTTATCACAGAAAAAGTTGGCTGAAAGAAGACGTTTCAACCACGAAAGCGGTGCATCGCCTGAAAGATAACTCTCTTTTTCAATCGTAAAGCCAAGCTTGGCGCATAGTTCTTTAAAATCTTTGACCGTACAGAAGTGAATGTTTGGTGTTTCATACCACTGATAACTCAGCTCTTTCGTCACTGGCATTTTACCATGCAACGAAAGATAAAGTCTGTTTTTCCAGTTTCCAAAGTTAGGGATAGAAACCACCACTTTAGAGGAAATACGCATCATTTCCTGAAACACTTCGTAAGGGCGGTGTGTGGCTTGCAACACTTGGGACGAAACTACAAAATCAAAACACCCGTCAGGATAATGCTCCAAATCGGTATCGGCATCGGCTTGGATGGCAAATAGGCCTTTTTTTACGCAAGCGCTCACGCAGTCGCGATCAAGATCAATCCCGCGCCCGTCAATCTGCTTTTCGGTGGTGAGGTAGCTTAGCAATTTGCCATCAAAGCAGCCAATATCCAGCACGCTGCTTTTTTTGGGGATACTGTCGGCAATGGTTTGTAAGTCGTTACGAAGTTTTTCCATGGCTATATCCCCCGCTCTTTGGCGACGCCCAGTAAAAAGCCGTTTAATGTTTCGTAAAACTGAGGCTCATCCAGCAAAAAGGCATCATGGCCTTTGTCACTTTCAATTTCTACAAAACTAACACGTGCTTTGCTGGCATTGAGTGCATGCACCACACGCTTGGCTTCTTCGGTGTTAAACAGCCAATCACTACTGAATGAAATCACGCAGAAACGTGTAGGAGTATTTTTAAACGCATTGGCTAACGTGCCGTGATCAGCGGCTAAGTCAAAATAATCCATCGCGCGGGTGATGTAGAGATAAGAATTAGCATCAAACCTATCCACAAACGCTTTGCCTTGATAGCGCAAATAGCTTTCTACTTGAAAATCAGCCTCAAACCCATAGGTAACTTGGTTTCTGTCTTGCAGCTCGCGGCCAAACTTGCGGTGAAGTGCTGCTTCTGAAAGATAGGTGACATGCGCGGTCATGCGCGCTACGGCCAGCCCTTTGGATGGAAATTTATTTTTTTGCAAATAGTTGCCTTCGCACCAGTCAGGATCAGCCATAATGGCTTGGCGGCCAATTTCGTGAAAGGCAATGTTTTGTGCAGTGTGGCGTGCGGCAGTGGCAATGGGCACGGCAGCATAGACAAACTCAGGGTAGCGAGATGCCCATTCTAGTGCTAGCATCCCGCCCATCGAGCCGCCCACCACGGCAAGCAGCTGCGAAATACCAAGCTTTTCGAGTAATAGTTTTTGTGCTCGCACCATATCGCCAATGGTAAGAATGGGAAATTCTAGCCCAAAAGGTTTGTGTGTTTCAGGGTTGATGTGTTTAGGCCCAAAAGAGCCAACGCAGCCACCCAGCACATTGATGCAGATAATATAATAACGATCGGTATCGAGCACTTGGCCCGAACCCACAATATCTTGCCACCAGCCAGGCTTGCCGGTTACGGGATGCTCAGTTGCCAGATATTGATCGCCCGTTAGGCCATGGCAGACCAAAATGGCGTTCGATTTTTCTTCGTTCAGTGTGCCATAGGCTTGATATGCTAGCGGAAAATTGGAAATTTCTTTGCCGCAATCTAGTTTTAGAGGCGCATCCTCCGCCACCTGCATGATGTTGCCTACGGCTATTTTCTTATAGTAGGGGCCAAATTGATGAGTAACAGTGTGCGACATAATGGCTTAATAGCGAGTGTTTTTATAAATTACGTTTTAAAACGGATGCAGCTTTGCTATATTTGCCTTGCTTGTCAAGCAATAGCAAGGATTATTCCTATAAAAATAGAGAAAAATGACAGAGAACCTAACCAAATTTCGTGCTGAGATTGATGCCATTGATGATGAAATCATTGCGCTGCTTAGAAAACGTGTGAATATTGTGCATCAAGTGGGCAAACATAAGGCAGCTGCCGGTGGTAAACTTAGCTTTATCCGCCCTGGGCGCGAGGCCAGCATGCTGCGCGACTTGGCAAAGAAAGGTGCGGATATTCTGCCCAAAGAAGCCATTGCTACCATTTGGCGAATGATTATTTCAAGCTCGCTGTGTATCGAGCAGGATATGAGTATTGGGGTGTTTGTATCCCAGCAGAATGAAAGTTGCTATTGGCTAGCGCGTGAATATTACGGAAGCTTTGTGAAAGCCAAACGCTATGAAAAAACGTCTGAAGTTATAGATGCAGTGGCTAAAAACGAAGTGGCCGTAGGCGTATTGCCGCTTGAAATGAAAGAGCATGAAACCCCATGGTGGGTGAGGCCAAGTGACGAAACGAATGATATATTTATATTTGCACGCATTCCATTTGTGGTAAATGAAGGTGGGCAGTTTCCTTCCGCACTGGCTATAGCCAACGTGATGCCTGAACCTACAGAAGAAGATGTTTCTGTGCTGGCGGTGCATGCCATGCTTTCAGCTGATGAGGTGATAAGCCGTTTTGCAGCAGCAGGGCTTGGGGTAAAGTTGATTGTCGCTCAAAATGGCGATTATTTACTAGAAGCTGCCAGCTTTTTAGAAAAAAATGATGTGCGGCTGGAAGCTGTAAAAAACATACTGGGCGAACATTGCAGCATTAGGCTTCTGGGTGCATATGCCGTGCCGATGGTGATATAATTTAAGATGTAGAGTGCTAAGCACTGATTAGGAGAATAACATGACACTGATACCCAAAAAAGGGATTTTAGAGATAGAACCATATAAAGGTGGGCTTTCAAAAGCGGGAGAGGGCAAGCGTATTATTAAACTTTCTTCCAATGAAACACCGTTGGGTGCAAGCCAAAAAGCGCAAGCGGTTTATCAGCATGCTGGCGAGAAGCTCTATCGCTATCCTGATGGAAGTGCTACCGTATTGCGTGAAGCCATTGCAAAGGTACATGCTTTGAATGCTGAGCGCATTGTGTGTGGCGCAGGCTCAGATGAGATTATTTCGCTACTATGCAATGCCTATGCGGGCGAAGGTGATGAAGTGCTTTACAGCAAACACGGGTTTTTGATGTATGCTATTTCAGCCAAAGCGGCAGGAGCAACCCCCGTGACCGCGCCTGAAAACAACCTGCGTGCTGATGTGGATGCGCTGCTGGCTGCTGTGACCAAACGCACCAAAATAGTGTTTTTGGCAAACCCAAATAACCCAACCGGCAGCTATATTAGTAAGCAAGAAGTGATAAAACTACGCAAAGGCTTGCGCGATGATATATTGCTCGTGCTAGATGGTGCCTATGCTGAATATGTGAATGCATCCGACTATACCAGTGGTTTTGATGTAGTTGACTTAGGCGAGAATACCGTTGCTACCTTCACCTTCTCTAAAATTTACGGATTGGCAGCATTGCGTGTGGGTTGGGCCTATTGCCCTGCGAGTGTTGCAGATATTTTAAACCGTGTGCGTGGTCCATTTAATGTGTCATCGATGGGAATTGAAGCGGGCGCTGCAGCTATGCTTGATACTGAATTTACCGCACGTGCTAAAGCCCATAATGATGAATGGCTGCCATGGCTTACAAGCGAGCTAGAATCGCTGGGCTTGAAGGTCTATCCATCGCAAGGCAACTTCATTTTGGTCGATTTTGGCAGCGAAGCCACCGCGAATGCGGCGAATGATTTTCTGATGAATGAAGGCATTATCCCGCGAAAAGTAGCAAATTACGAGCTGCCTTCGTGCTTGCGTATCACTATTGGTTTAGAAAGTGATAACAAAGCTGTGGTAGAAGTGCTGGAAGCCTTTCTAAAAAAGCAGAGAGTTGCATAGTATGATACGCGCTACTGTGCCGATGATGAAACATCAGGTGCGTTCAGCGGCAAATGTTGTTTTTCCGCCACGTTGTTTTTTATGTGCGCAGATGATTGGCGATGCAGGTCAAATTTGTACAGATTGTTGGCAAGATTTGCGTTTTATCACCAGCCCGCAATGCCATACATGTGGTCATCCGTTCGAATTTTCACTAGGTGAAGGGGCGCTATGTGGTGGCTGTATTCAAGAGCCACCTCCTTATGATATGGCGCGAAGTGTACTGTGCTATGATGATGCGAGCCGTAAACTCGTCACGCGTTTTAAATTTGGCGATATGCTTCACCCAGCAGAAGCGCTGGCCAGCTGGATGACACGCGCTGGCAAGGAATGTTTGCAAGATGCAGACTACATCGTGCCCGTGCCGCTGCATCGCTTACGCCTCATTAAAAGGCGCTATAACCAAGCGGCACTATTGGCCAAAGTAATTGCAAAGAAAAGCACTGTGCCGCTGTTGGTAGATGCTATGCAGCGCACGCGCCATACCACGCCACAAAGTGGCCTTTCGCGCCGCCAGCGTAAGATAAATGTGCGCGGGGCTTTTTCGGTGACTGCACTGCGCTTGCAACAGATTCAAGATAAGCGTATCGTATTAGTAGATGATGTGATGACCACCGGTGCAACGCTTGAAGCTTGTGCAAAAGCCCTCAAAAAAGCCGGTGCAAAAGAGGTGCGTGTTCTCACACTGGCGCGAACGCTTATAGAAGCGTGAAAGGTGATAAAAACAAAAGCAGGTAGCATGTACTATGACATTTAAAGTAGCTGCAATTCAAATTAATAGCCGTAATGATATGGTCGCCAACGTGCGAAAGGCCAGCATACTCATTCAGCAGGCAGCAGCAGAAGGGGCAAAGCTGATTACGCTGCCTGAAAATGTTGCCTTCATGGCAGAAAATGCAGAAGAGCTGCGCGACAATGCCTATTTCATGGATAGTCATCCGGCACTCGATATCTTTAAAAGCGTTGCCAAAACGCTCGAAGTTCAGCTGTTGATTGGTTCGGTAGCTGTGAAGCTTCCGCATAATGAAAAGCTGGCAAATCGCAGTGTGTTAATTGATACACATGGGCAAATTATCAAGCATTACGATAAAATTCATATGTATGATGCAAGTGTGACGGGCGGTGAATCTCACTGTGAATCAAATCGCTTTCAGGCAGGAAAAACCCCCGCCTTGGTAAATTTGATTGAATGCAAGTTGGGGATGACCATTTGTTATGATCTGCGCTTTCCCTATCTTTATCGCCATTTGGCGCAAGCTGGGGCTGATATTATTGCAGTGCCTTCTGCTTTTACCAAATTTACAGGCGAGTCACATTGGGAAGTGCTGTTGCGCGCACGTGCGATTGAAAATGGTTGCTATATTGTCGCCGCAGCACAAACAGGCGAGCATCCGGCTGGTCGCAAAACCTATGGCCATGCACTGATTGTCGATCCGTGGGGTAAGGTGCTTGCCGATGCAGGCACAGATGAAGGTGTTGCCATTGCTGAAGTGGATATTGCCCAAGTTGGCAAGGTGCGTGAAAGCATTCCAAGCCTGAAAAATGGAGTGAAGCTGTAATAGCTATTTGGCGGAAAATTCAAAAAGCCAGTGATCATCTTTCTTTGTGAGCGTTGCTTCGCCACGCAGTTTTGTTCCTTCTAGCAAGAAGCTCAAACAGTAGTCATGCCGTGCTTGCCAGAAAAATTCTCCACTGTCCCACTGCGTAATATAGCCCCGATTTTCGCTAATTTCGCCTTCGTAGTTCAAATATTTAAGGCGGTGATCTGGTTTTGTGCGGGCAAGAATGCTTGGGCTGGCATCTGGCTCGCTGCTCAATTCCCACGTGATGAGGGTGTCGTTATTCTCTAGAAATAAATCCCAATGAACGCCTTGCCAATGGTGCTGAACGATGGTGAATCTCGGCATAATTTTTGGCAATATAATTTAATCGTCAGACTGTGCGGCTGTGCTGGGCTTTTTTTGCCATTTCATCATAAAAGGCGTTTGTGCAACGGCAAACACCACAATAATAGGCAGAAAGCCAAACACTTTAAAATCTACCCATGCATCGGTAGAAAGATTTCTCCACAGAAATTCATTCAATATCGCCATCGCGAAAAAGAATAGACCCCAGCGGATGGAAAGCGTTTTCCATGCAGCGTAAGGTAGCTCGAACGCATGGCCTAGCAAATATTCTAGCAGCCCTCGCTTAAACACTAACGCGCCAACAAGCAATATACAGCCCATTAATGCATATAAAATGGTGGGCTTCAGTTTGATGAACAGCGGATCATCTGCCAGCAAGGTGGCCACGCCAAACACCGCCACCAGCCCAGCGGAAATGAGCGGCATCGGCGCAATTTTACGCTCTTTGATATAAAGTAACAATGTGCTGATAAGCGTTGCTACCACCAGAGCTGCGGTGGCAGGCATAATGCCGTAGAGTTTATATACGACAAAAAAGATAATCAGTGGCAGAAAGTCTAAAAATGTTTTCATGCCCGGCAGCATAGTGTAAATGTGCATGATAGTGCAAGCGTAACTGTAAGAAACTACCTGGCGGCGAGGTTATATGCTATTCCAAGTCAAAATTTATGCCTTGCGCGAGTGCGGGCGGTTTGCTGCCATAATAGGTGGTGCTGGTTTGACGGCGCATGTAGTTTTTCCATGCGTCTGAGCCAGATTCGCGACCGCCGCCTGTTTCCTTCTCGCCACCAAATGCGCCACCAATTTCAGCGCCTGAGGTGCCGATATTCACATTGGTAATGCCGCAATCGCTATATTGCTTGAAGATGGTGGCTTCGCGCAAGTCTGTTGTGAAAATGGCGGACGAAAGCCCTTGCGGCACGGCATTGTGCCACACAATCACATCTTCCAGTTTTTCATAGGACATAACATAGAGAATAGGCGCGAAGGTTTCGTGTTTGACGATTTCGGTTTGAGACGGCATTTCAACCAGCGCAGGTTCGACGTAATATGCTTCTTTAAAGCGGTTTTCGAGCGTGCGTTTGCCAAAATGAATAGTGCCACCCTGCTCGCGTGCTTGGCTTAAACTATGCTGCATAGCATGGAATGAATGCTCGTCAATCAGTGGCCCAACCAAGGTGGATTTTTCAAGTGGGCTACCTATCTTTTTCGCTACTAGTGCAAAAGCATGCTGCAATTTTTCTACCACTTCGCTGCGCAGGCTTTCATGCACAAATAAACGCCGTGTGCTGGTGCAGCGTTGGCCGGCAGTGCCCACAGCGCCAAACATAACCGAAGGGAGTGCTAAGTTTAAATCAGCCGATGGGGTGAGTATTACAGCGTTATTGCCGCCTAGCTCTAGCAGGCATTTGCCAAAGCGTTTAGCCACTTGCGGTGCAACAATAGCGCCCATGTGGCTGCTGCCAGTGGCACTCACTAGTGCGACCTTGGGATGGTTGACTAAAAATTCACCCGCTGCTGCCTGACCGATAATCACTTGCGAAAGCCCATCGGGTACAGCTACATCTGAGCGTGCGATGGCGCGCGCTAGCAGGCTTTGGCAGGCAAGGGCGGTGAGTGGTGTTTTTTCGGATGGCTTCCAAAGAAGCGAATCGCCACAAATCAGCGCGAGCGCGGCATTCCAAGCCCATACGGCTACGGGAAAATTAAAGCTGCTGATAATGGCCACAGGCCCTAGCGGATACCAGTTTTCTTCCATAATATGTTGAGGACGTTCAGAGGGCAGGGTGGCGCCGCCAATAGTGCGTGAAAGCCCTACGGCAAAGTCGCAAATATCAATCATCTCCTGCACTTCCCCACGGCCTTCTTCAATCACTTTCCCGCATTCAATGGTAACAAGCTCTGCCAGTGTTTCTTTCGATTTTCTGAGTTCTTCACCCAAAAGCCTTACTAGTTCACCGCGTTTTGGTGCCGGCACATCACGCCATGCATAGAAGGCAGCCAGAGAGGCATCAATTTTTGCTTCAATATGTTCGTCTTTTTCAGCAGCAAGATGTGCCAATGGTTTGCCATCAATAGGTGAATTAACAAGAATATCATTCCCTTTATGAGCAGCTAGTTTGACGCCCAAATCACTTAATAAGCCACTAATGGTTAGATGCATGGTGTATCTCCTTTGACTTCTATTTCGTGCTACCTAGCATTTTCCGCTTTGGTTATAGAGCTTGCCGGTATGGGTTTTGAAGAATTGCTCGAGCGGAATTTCTTCCTGCTTCAAGAAGCCTTCCTGAGGAAGTTGCTTTTTAGCTACCATTTCAACTACAGCAACCACGGAAGCAGCGGTTGTCCATGAGAT
>CAYGPX010000022.1:0-11967 GCA_964351935.1 uncultured Rickettsiales bacterium
CCTAGTGGTCATCGGCCCTGAAGCACCTTTGGTGGAGGGTTTAGCCGATAGTGTTCGCGCTGCGGGATTTCCAGTATTTGGCACCAGCAAAGCCGCTTCTCAGCTTGAGGGCTCTAAAGAATTTACCAAAAAACTTTGCGATAAATATAACATCCCAACCGCAGCTTATGGCGCATTCACTGATGCCACCAAAGCCAAAGCCTATGCCGCTACTATGCAAACCCCAATCGTCGTGAAAGCCGATGGCTTAGCAGCGGGCAAAGGCGTGATTATTGCCGAAACACTAAAAGCAGCAGAAACAGTGATTGATGATATGCTCGTAGGCAACACTTTTGGCGATGCGGGTAAACTGGTCGTAATCGAAGAATTTATGGACGGCGAAGAAATCAGCGTATTTGCCCTTTCAGATGGCAACACGGTGATTTCGTTTGGCTCCGCGCAAGATCATAAACGTGTGGGTGAAGGCGACACAGGCCCCAACACTGGTGGCATGGGCACTTATTCTCCCGCACCTGTGATGACCGATGCACTGGATAGGGAAATTTTCGACACCATCATCAAGCCATCCATCGACGGCATGAAAAGCGATGGCATCCCTTATCAAGGCGTATTGTTTGCTGGCATTATGGTCACTTCAACTGGTGCAAAACTACTGGAAATCAACGTTCGTTTTGGCGACCCCGAAACCCAAAGCCTGATGGCACGTTTAGATTCTGATTTAGCAGAGCTTCTGCTAGCCTCTGCCAACGGTACACTGGCTGGAAAAACTGTGAAAATGAAGCCTGAAGCAGCACTTTGCGTCGTGATGGCTGCCAATGGCTACCCCAGCACTTACAAAAAAGGCACCGTTATTAAAGGCTTAGAAAAAGCCTCCAAATTGGCCAACACTATCATCTTCCATGCAGGCACAACGAAAGATCAAGCAGGCACCTTCACCGCTACAGGCGGGCGAGTGCTGGGTGTGACTGCACTGGGTGATACTGTGAGTGAAGCACAAAAAAATGCCTATCGCGCCATTGATGCCATCGATTGGCCGGAAGGCTTCTGTCGTCGCGATATTGGCTGGCGCGCGATTGAACGCGAGCAGGCAGCATAGCCAGCAACTAAAAAACTTAAATAACTAAATATCACAGCACTTGATGGTTTCCAGCTTGCTTTTTTATACAAGCTCACTATAATCCCCGCGATAATACACAAATTGTTTAGCGAGATACATATTATGAAAACGTTTCTAACCCTTGCATTTTTAAGCCTATTTTGTGCGTTTGTAGCACAACCTGCATCTGCACAAGAGGCAACAGAAACCACTGTTGAAGATCAAATTCAGGCGGCATTGAATGACGGTAACGTACAACTCGCTTCGGACCTTGCTTCTCAAGCTATCGCTGCAGATCCTTCACTCGCTTCTCAGCTTATAAACATGATTGTTGCTAACAATCCTAGCAATTCAACTGTGCTGGCAGAATCTCTTGCTCAAAATGCGCCTAATGAGTTCTCTAACTCAATAGCAGTGCTGGGAACAGCACTAAGCAGCGTGCCAGGCGGAACTGCAATTTACAACAGCGTGATCGCAAATGCAGCAACCGCTGCAGGTGGCAACAACCAAAACAATGCCTTTGCAAATCTTCCTCCAGCCGTGATTACACGACTGCAGCAGCTGAATGCTACCATTAATGGTCAGGCTAACGGCTTAGAGACCATTGTAAATGAAGCACAAAGTGGTAGCCCAAATTAATCTGGGAAAAGCTACACATCTTAAACCAACAAATAACTCTATAATTTTACAGGAACGACCCATGGGAACTTCACGTTTACTTATTTCCGGCCTATCTATGTGCGTTATTGCATTATCAGCTGGCAGCGCTCTAGCGCAATCTTCACAAGCCAACGAAAGCGTTTTCGAGCGTGCTCGTCCTGATTATGACGCCAAGGGCTTACCAATGGGTGCCTTCCGTGTAAAACCAACACTCAATGTGGCCGAATCTTACAACGATAACATCTTTGCTGCCGAGAGTAACGAGCAAGAAGATTTTATCACCACTGTAAAGCCCGGTATTAGTGTAGAGTCAAACTGGTCAAGTCACTCACTCACGGCATATACTAACGGTGCATTCGGCTTCTATGCTGACAATGAAGACGAAAACTATGAAGATTATGGCACCGGTATTGACTTGCGCTTAGACGTATTGCGCGAAACCTATCTGTTTGCTGGCGCTAACTACGCTAGAAATCATGAAGAACGTGGCGATCCAAACAATGCTGCTGCTAGTACTGAGCCAACAAGCTATGACCTCACCTCTGCAAATGTTGGTGTTTACCGTGGCCTTCGCCGTTTTTCACTCAGCCTTGATGGTAATTACGAAAACTACGCTTATGAAAACGGACGCCAGTCTAACGGCACACTTATTCAAAATGGCGATCGTGATCGCGATGTCTACAAAGGAACCGCTCGCTTAGGCTATGAAATACTTCCTGATTATGAAGCGTTTATTCGCGGAACCTACAACACAAAAGATTACATCACAGCAGTCGATGATAACGGCATAAATCGTGATTCAGACGGCTATGAAGTAGAAGGCGGTTTATCACTTGATTTAGGTGGAAAAACCCGCGGTGAAGTTTCAGTTGGTTACATTGAGCAACGTTTTGATGACGCATCTATTTCAGATATTGATGATGTAACTTTTGGTGCTAGCGTACTTTGGAATCCTACTGGCATTACCTCTGTTCGTTTAAACATTGACCGCACCATTGAAGAAACCACACAAGCAAATTCAGGTGCTTTTATCAACACAAGCTATGGCGTTGCTGTTGAGCATGAATTAATGCGCAATGTTTTATTAGGTGCCAATGCATCTTATGCCGAGCATACCTATGAAGGTGGCTCACTAAACCGTAAGGATGAATGGACAAGAGCTGGAGCTGAAGCAAAATATTTACTGAACTCGTACGCTTCTTTAAACCTGAATTACGACTACACAGATCGTGATTCAAGTGTTACAGGTCAGGACTATAGCTCTAATGTTGTAACAGCAGGTGTCGGCATTAAATTCTAGTGCCGCACTGGTTATAAATGCGCTTTTTTAGACTACTGCTAATGATTGGAACTTTCTAGCTTTCATACAGCCAGCTATTGGTATTTTCTCGATATGTTGATAAAGCTTTAGAAAAAGGTTACGAGTATGCCTCGCATATTACAACTATTAACTCTCTTTAGCCTGTGCATTTTCACTCTCTTTTCTGGCAGTGCTCAGGCTCAATCAGGAATGGAAGCTCAATCTCCTACAAATTCGCATGCAATTTATAAGCTTGGTTCAGGTGACCGCTTGCGCGTCACTGTATTTGGAGAAGAAGACCTTTCTGGAGAATTTGATATTGATGGTTCCGGTTCGGTTGCACTTCCGCTGATCGGCAACATGGATGTCAGCGGTATGGATGTACGCGAACTTGAGAAAAAAGTAGAAACCCAACTCTCAAATGGCTACCTTGTGAGCCCTCGTGTAAGTATTGAAGTTATGAACTTTCGTCCTTTCTTTATTTTGGGAGAGGTAAATGCCCCGGGAAGCTACCCTTACGTAAACGGCCTAACCGTCATCAATGCCATAGCATTAGCAGGTGGATATACTCACCGTGCACGCACTGATCGCGTAATCATTACCCGAGGTAAAGGTCGAGATAAATCCGAAATTGAGGCAGAAGAAGATACCCTCGTTCTACCTGGAGATTCTCTGCGTGTTACCGAGCGTTTTTTCTAGGAAAATAGTATGAATCCATCACATCCATCTTCTAACACTCAAAATCAGAACGATGAAACTTATGACATTAACATTCGTGAGTTGATAAACATTCTGCTGCGTCGTCGTCATATTATTATTGGTAGCGCTATTATTGCGACATTAATCGCCATACTTTTTCTAATGTTTACGCCCTCACGTTATACCGGAACAGCCCTTTTGCAAGTATCAGGGCATAATAGCAATGTGGTAGATATCGAATCGGTTGTTTCAGGCATTTCAGGCGATGAATCTGCCATCCTTAGTGAATTAGATATTTTAGAATCGCATGACTTAGCTGAACAGGTTGTACTTGAATTAAATTTAATGAACGACGATGAATTCGTTTCATCTTCTGGCGTGATTGCGAGTTGGTATAATACCAACACCTTGAGTGATGAGGAAAAAGAAGACAATCAGCAACTATTAATCCAAAGAGCGGGTCAGAGCCTTCTTAGTAAATTAGAAGTAAGTCGCAAGCCACGCTCTTATACCATATCCCTTTCTTTTACCAGCCAGTCAGCTGAAAAAGCAGCGCTTATAGCAAATACCTATACTGAACAATATCTGATAAGGCAGCTAAACACTAAATTTGCTGAAACAAAGCGTGCCAATAATTGGCTAAACGAAAAACTGGAAGACTTACAAAAAAATCTCCGTCAGTCTGAACTAGCCGTTGAAGCATTCCGTGAAAAACATGGATTACTTGAAAGCAGTGCTGGTGTTACCCTCACCGATCAACAGCTTTCAGAGCTAAACACACAACTGATATTAGCTCGCACGGAGCGTGCACAAGCGGAAGCACGTCTTAAAGGTGCAAAGAATGCTATCCATAGCAGCGGTGAAGTATTGAATTCCAACCTAATTCAACGCTTACGTGAGCAAGAGGCCGAAGTCTTACGTAAAAAGTCTGATCTTAGCAACCGCTACGGCACACGTCATCCTAAAATGGTGAATGTAAATGCTGAGCTTCGTGATTTACGCAGTAAAATTCAGATCGAAATTTCAAAAATTCAACAAGGCTTGCAAACCAATGTCGAAATTGCACGCAGCCGTGAAACAGAGCTCGAAAAAAGTCTAAGGCAGTTGGAAGGGAAAGCCGGTTCATCCAACAAAGACTCAGTGCAGCTTGCTCAGTTGGTGCGTGAACGCGATGCAAATAAACTATTGTATGAATCGTTCTTAGGGCGATTTAAAGAAACCTCACAAAATCAAGATTTAGAGCAGGCCGATGCACGCATTATTTCGCAAGCACAAGTGCCTTTAAAACCTTCGTTCCCTCGTAAAGGCATCATCTTAATGATTGCAATAATTTTTGGAACGGGGCTTGGTATTATGCTCGCCTTTTTGTTTGAGCAGCTTGATAACGCCTTCAAAACCACCGATCAGCTTGAAAAAACCACTCACACCCCTTCGGTTGGTATGATACCTGAGCTGCCTGCAAAAACTAATTTGATTGAGTATGCGAGCACTAAGCTTTCGTCTGTTTTTGCCGAGTCATTACGTTCGGTTCTCACTTCATTGCACTTCTCAAACCCAGACCACCCTCCCAAAATTGTGATGGTAACCTCAACCATACCTCAAGAAGGAAAATCCTCTTTTAGTGCTTCTCTAGCAACCGTGCTTGCAAAATCTGGGGCTAAAGTATTACTAGTAGATTGCGACTTAAAACGCCCAGCACTTGGTAAAATTCTAGGCATACAGAAAACCACCCACGGGCTGAGCGAGCTACTTGCTGGCGACGCTACCGAAAAAGAGGTGATACGCTTAGATAAACGCTCAGGTTTACACTTCATTACCTCAAACCCTAACACCGTCCACTCTCAAGACCTGCTTGCTTCCAAGAAAATGAACGATTTTCTACAAGCGGCTGCAAAAAAATATGACATGGTTATCCTTGATACTCCACCGGTGATGGCGGTTTCTGATGCATTGGTGCTTTCGGGAAAAGTGGACGCTGCATTATTTATGGTGCGCTGGGATAAAACCCCTCGTCCACTTGTAAAAGCGGCACTTAAACAACTCCATGCATGCAATATCCCGCTAGCAGGAACGGTGCTTAATCGTGTTAACCTTGAAAAGCATGCACGTTACGGCTATTCTGACCGTGGCTATTATTACGGACGCTATAAAGAATATTACACACAATAACTTCACCAGCCAAGAACGGAGCAGTATGACATTATGCTGAAATTGTTCACAAGATGGTTTTCTCGCAAACAGCAAGTAACAGCGCTTACGCCTGATGATACGTGCATCTATGCCATTGGTGATATTCATGGCAGGCATGATTTATTGGTATCGCTACAGAATAAAATACGCGAAGACAGTAAACATCGCAAAAGCACACGTAAAATTCTTATCTATATGGGCGACTATATTGATCGTGGGTTTCAATCTAAGGAAGTCATCGACCTGCTTATCACCTCACCGCTAGAAGGTTTTGAAAGCATTTATCTTAAAGGTAATCATGAAGATGCATTATTGCGCTTTTTAGAAACGCCAGAAGAATCTGCAGCGTGGCTATTGTGGGGTGGAGATGCCACACTTAGAAGCTATGGCGTTAAAATGCATTCTGCCAAAGGCAAACG
The DNA here is from genome assembly GCA_964351935.1 of uncultured Rickettsiales bacterium. Classification (GTDB taxonomy): domain Bacteria; phylum Pseudomonadota; class Alphaproteobacteria; order Rickettsiales; family CAYGPX01; genus CAYGPX01. The sequence continues at coordinate 6,365 of CAYGPX010000022.1, forward strand.
TGCTACCCCTACTGAGATGGCCAAATCGCTCGCGGCTGAACTCCCGTCAACACATTTGCAATTTTTTGAAACACTTCAATTACACTACCAAGCAGGCGATTACGTATTTGTGCATGCAGGGCTACGCCCGGGGATTGCACTTGATTTACAAACCCCTGAAGATAGGATGACCATCCGCGAGCCATTCATTTTCTCTCGTCAGTCATTTCCTTATACCGTAGTATTTGGGCATACCATTTTTTCAGAACCCTTTATTGAAAAAGACCGCATCGGTATCGACACTGGGGCTTATGCTTCAGGCAAACTTACATGTGCTGTGTTTGAAGGTTCAGAATATACGTTTATTCACACATAGAAAGTCGTTAAACGCGAGTGCACGTCATCACTAAAAACTATGCCGCCACCAACTTGTCTCATTGATGGAATAAATCGGATAGTAGTGATGAATATTTTCTACCGGCACAACCTGCTCAATTTGGTTATCTAGCATATAGGTTTCTTGCCCTACTTTTACTGTCAAAACAGCGTGAAGCGCACCTAAGTTTTCATCATTCAACACCACAATTCGCATATCCTTATTTGGCACGCCCAGGCGCCTAAGCGACATAAACTTTACAATGGCATAGTCTTCACAATCACCATCTTTCATAAAGAACTGGCGCGGAGTCGCCCAATAATCAGGCACTTGCCAGTTAACAGGATCTATAATGTAGCTTGCTTTATTTGCAAATTTCTGCACTTGCTTCAGTTGCTCTAATCGGGGGTAAGAGCGTACAGAAGCGATAAACTTTTCCCAGCTACTATAATAGCAATAAGGTGTATTTTCACTACATTGCTTTTCATCCACCACCTTGTCCGATTGCATTCGACCTATCATTCCTGTCCATTTAGGAAAAATACTAAGATCATGAGAGATATATTCATTAGAACCAAATAGGCCGGATGATGCATAAAGAGGCTGGGAGGACGCCCCCATGATGCAAAAAAAGAACAATAGATAAAAAAACTTTGTCATTCCTATAGTGAACCACTGGACAGAACAAGTTAACCACCTTTATAGTAGCAGCATGCAAATGATTTCACAAATTAAAAGAAGCCCTTATTTTCGCACGGCGCTGATGGCGTTAGCCGCACTCCTTGCGCTTGGGATTGGCGTACGTATTGTCACGCGCCTTGCTGATCAGAGTCACGAGCGCGAGTTACATAAATGGCAAATGCTACTTAATCGTGATGCTGACAGCCGCGCCAATGCGGTTAATCAATGGCTTGAAAAACAATTTGATGAATTAGAAGCACTCGCTACCAACGCTTCGCTTCGTCTTTATATGACTGAAATACAACATAATTCTTCCTCTAATAGCAACCAGTCCGCTCCCTCACCGCGCAAAAAACAAACAGGCGATAGTTCCTATCAAACTGTATATCTGGGCAATTTGATTGCACTTAGCGCTCAGCGTGCTGGCTTTGAGAATATCGAGCACGACCTACAAATTAAAGCAAACGTGGAACGCAAGCGCAACGCAGGCATCGTGCTTTTAGATAAAGAGCGCAACCCTATTGTTAAAACTATGTCTATGCCCGCCCTTGAGGGCGATTTGGAAGCGTTTGTTAAGCGTGTTATTCCTGCAGGAAAGGCCATTTCAGATATCTTTGCCAATAGCGAAGGACAAGCCTCCATTGCGTTTGCTGTTCCTGTATTTGCTGTGCAGGCTGACCCAAAACCCGAAAACCAACTGGGCATGATTATTGGCACAAAACCGGTTGGTCCTAGTCTCTTTTCGCTCTTACAAGAGCCGGGCGCGACCGAAAAAACGCTTGAAACGATGCTCGTTAGTGCTGATCCGCTGAATAACGCATTATTTTACCTTTCTCCACTAAAAGACGGTACGCCTGCCATCTCAAAAATGATTGATGCCACCAATGACAATATTGCCAGCGTTTTTGCAGTCTCGCATCCAGGAAGATTTGGCATTAAGCACGACTATGCCTTCAATGAAGTGCTTGTAACGGGTAGAAAACTTGATATAGCACCGTGGTTTTTGGTGCATAAAATTGGCCGTGACGAGGCATTACACGACAGTGATGAAAACGCACGTCTCATTTCCATCATCGGTTTTACTATCCTTGCATTTTTAACTGCCTCTTTTATCGCCGTTTGGCGTTATGGTATCTCAGTTCGTGCAACGGGTAATGCCGCGCGTTATAAAAAACTAGCTGAAGACTTTGCAGCACAAAAGGATTTGCTTAGTCTCCTTTCAGACTATAAGCCTGAAGCACTGTATATTGTTGATGAAGAAGGCAAATGCTGTTTTGCAAATATCGAAGCCTCAAGACAAGCAGCGCTAGCTTCACCTAAAGAGGCAATCGGCAAAACCATGGCCGCACTCATTGGTAAAGATAGAAGCCTCACCTACACCCAACTAAATAGCAGTGCATTGGTTGAAAAGCGTATTACATCCCATGTACAACGCCTCCCTCGCGGGGAGGAAGAACTTATTATTCAATCTCGCCATATCCCACTTGATCACATCCCCGGTGTCAATGCACGTGGCGTATTGATTCTGGAGCAGGATATCACCGTACCAATGATGGAAAAAGAGCGTTTTGCCGGTATTTTGAGTGCGCTTATTCAAACATTGATTAACTTGGTGGATACGCGTGATAAGTTTACCGCTAACCACTCCACCCGTGTTTCGCAGCTCGCGCGCGCCGTAGCCGCTGAAATGGAACTCGATTTTGCTTCGCTTGATACCGTAGAAACCGCGGGGCTTCTGATGAATTTGGGAAAAATGTTTGTTCCGCTTGATACGCTTACCAAAACAGGAAAGTTAACCAAGAAAGAAAATAGCCTGATTGATACCGCGCTGGAAAACAGTGCTAAACTGCTAGAAAACATCCATTTTGATGGGCCAGTGGCTGAATCCATCAAGCAAGCACATGCGCTTCGTACCGGAAAACGGGTCAACAATGCTCTTACCACTGCACGTGTCATTCATACTGCCAATATGTTTGTGAGTATGCTTAGCCCACGCGCTTACCGTGATAGGCTCAGCATCGATAAAGCATTGGAAGCACTCAACTCGCAAGCCAAAAATGAAGGCGACCGCGCCATTCTTGCCGCACTTTCAAACTATCTTGAAAATCATGGTGGCCGCGAACTGTGGGAAAACCTGACGAAAAAACCGTCTAAAAAATCATAGGCTTGCTATGCCGCTCTTATACGACTCATTGCAGCTCTATCGCACATGGCTTTGGAAAAATGCAACCAAAAAGACCGCATCACCCATAGAGCGGACAAGCCGCACATTGCTGCAAATTATAAGCGCACTCATTTCCGATTTGCGTGAAGGCCAGCTTAGCCTGCGCGCCATGAGCCTTGTATATACCACCATTATTTCACTCGTACCGCTTTTTGCTATTAGCTTTTCTGTCTTAAAAGGACTGGGGGCACATAATCAATTACGCCCATTTTTACTCAGCACATTAGAACCGCTGGGCGAAAAAAGCATTGAAATCACAGATAAACTGCTGGGTTTTGTTGATAACATCCAAGTCGGGGTGCTGGGCGCTTTGGGGATTGTGATATTGGTGTATACCGTCATCGGTATGCTGCAAAAGATTGAGCATTCCTTCAATTATGTGTGGCACGTTGAAAAAGGCCGTGGCTTTGCCAAGCGCGTAAGCGAATATTTAAGCGTATTGCTGATTGGCCCGCTGCTCATTTTGCTTTCCACTGCTATGACAACCTCGGCACGCAGTCATTTTCTGCTCGAGGCTATCGGCAACCTGCCGGGCGTTGGCCTACTCATTACCCTTGTTGGCTATGTGATCCCCTACCTAATTCTTGCGCTAGCATTCACCTTTCTCTATAGCTTTATTCCCAACACAAAGGTGAGTGTAAAATCTGCCTTTATTGGCGGATTAGTGACGGCATTTATGTGGAAATTTATGGGCTGGGGCTTTTCAAGCTTTGTGGCTAACTCTGCCAGTAAAACAGCGATTTACTCTGCCTTTGCCTCTATCATTGTGTTTATGATTTGGATCTATCTGGTGTGGTTGGTACTGCTGGTGGGTGCAAGCATTAGTTTTTACGTACAGCATCCTGAATACCGCAAAATCGGGCATAAGCCAATTCGCCTTTCTTCTAGTCATAAAGAGGCGATTGCTCTGCAAATTATGCAAGAAATCGGCAAGCGCTTTCAACATAACGAAAAGCCCATCGACACAAGAATACTTTCAAACCTGTGTACGCAGCCTGAACGTGTTATCGAGCATATTGCCGAAGCCTTAAGGGCAGAAGGCTTATTGCTGCGTGAAGAAGAAAGCTGCGCGTGGGTTCCTGCACATCCGTTAGAAAACATCAGTAAATATGATATTCTGTGCGCTGCCAGAGCCCAAAAGAGCACCGACGTCCCTCACCTCACACCTTTTGCTTTAGCACAAGCCAAAACATTGGATGACACCCTAAAAGCCGCCTTCCAAAAAGAAACCTTAAAGCAAATGATAAAATAAGCGCAAGCAGGCGGATGCCTAATGTGTAAAAAAGCGACTTAAAGCAAATACATTACTCTTATTCACTATAGGCCATCGCTCTAACTAGAGCGACGGCCCATAATAAACTACATAAATGTTTTGTTGCTCACTGTTACTTTTTCACCTTCTGCATTGATTTTGTAGGCTTGAGCAGAAGAAGTATCAACAACATATCCAACATTAGAACTTACAACCGCAGCAATTTTTGCGCGGGTTAGGTTTTCTTTTCCAACATTAAACGCCACCATATCATCTGTATTATTTGCACCATTAAGGCTGCTGTGTCCTTCGGGCAAATAAATGGTACCGTTATTAAAATCTACAGCATAAGCCACAATGCCGGGGATAAGGAAAAACAACAGGCCAACACCATCAAGGGCTACAATTCCTATATCCAACCTACCGCCTTTGCTTTGCCCCGATCTTTCTGGGTATAAGATAGTGCCGCATGCCGTAAGATTTAGTGTAAGAACACCTGCACAGAGTACCGATACATATTTATTCATGATCTTTTCCTTTTTATGCACCAGTTGTTGGAATGATTTCCAACAACAAAGCATCCGCCACAGTACATCAAAGATACCAGACTTACAAGGCAGGTGAATAAGCTCCCCAAACTTAACGGTGATAGGAAAAAAGACGCATCCGGATTGTTTACTATTGGTTTCTAGGCGAATATCAAGCGATGGCTTGAAAAGCCATGCGCTCACTCATCAATAAGTTTGTAACAATCGCCTTGTTGGAGGGTCGATTTTTTACGTCTTATTACATCGTTTTCTTTTACATTAAGCGAGGCTTCACCCCCCTCTAGCTTTTTAACGCTTATCACGGTAAATTTCAGCACATCTGCTACCCCAATCAATTGCGCTACAATTTCCTGCTCGCCAATTTTATCGGGCTTGCCACGCGCTTTATTAGGAGAGGCCCATATAGGCTCTTTCCACCGCAAAGTATCATTCATTTCTGGGTGCGAACATGCAACCCACTCTTGGTTTTGAACCATACTACTTACCATTTGATCCTGCTACATTTTACTGGAGAGTATGCTAAGACTCTTTTTTCAAGAAGAG
>CAYGPX010000023.1:0-11893 GCA_964351935.1 uncultured Rickettsiales bacterium
CTGCTCGGCTTGATTAGTATAAAGTCCGCCACAGCAAACACAATAAGCTGCATCAATCCAATATTGATAAACTTTAGCCATACGCCCAGGCTTTCAATTTCTTTGTTAAGCTCGCGCTGAACGCCGCGCAGTTCTTTTCTAATGCTTAGCTTGCGTTCTTGAAAACGCTGAATTTCAACCTGTTGTGCAGGAGAAAGCGCAAGTGAATCAGCGCCGTCACCTTTGCTGCGTTGTAGCTGATTGAGTGCATCCTCGGTGCGTTTTAACTCAGACTGCAACTCACGTTCTTTATTTAAGAAGCGCTCTTCAGCATTTTTTCGAAGCTCTTCCACTACCGTGAATGGGCGGTCGCCTGTGCCACGGGTGCGTAAGGTAATTAAATACCCGCTTCCACCCAAGTTATCCATTGCATTAATAACGAATGAGCCATTGTCTGCATGTGGCATCATCATTTGATAGCCAAGAAATTTCTGGGTTTTCACCCATGCGCTATCGCGCAGCATGTCCGTATCGGCTACGACAATTAAACTCACATCTTCTGATGTTTCAGCAACGAAGCCTTTTTTACTACCTTTGCCTGCAAAAGCACTCTTTAAAGGGCCTTCTATGCGTGCTGCTAAATTATAAGCAATATTATCGGAAGTAAATTGTTCTAAAAGTTGGCGTTTAGGTGCGCCAAATTTTACCATATTCACATCAATTAATGTAGAGCGCGGTGAAGATTGAATGAGTGGAGTAAGCTTTAAGCCACTTTTTTCTGTCACTTCAATATGACCTGCATTCGTCATTGCAATAATATTTACATTGGCAGACGCAATATCGTCCTGATTAAAACTTTTTTTGTCGTTAATCACCAGATTTGAAAGAAGCGGTAGTTGCATGTCACCGATAGGCTCACGTTCTGGCAGAGGGGTAGCATAAATTCGATCGCCCACTACTTTTGTCATATCAACTGAAATGCCCCATTTATCAAAGAGTGTGGCAATATCAGAAGATTTACTTTCTGGTGTAACTCCACCATAGGCAACGTCAGGGTCAACAAAGAAAATAGCGCGTCCTTTTGTCATGACAAACTGATCAATCTGATAGAGTAATTCAGCACTGAAACCTTGCGGATGCACTACCACCAAAACGCTAATATCATCAGGGATGGTTGGTTTTTCTGCTTCAATATCGATTGATTGCACATCAAAAATCTGACGCGCTTGTTGCAACACTGCCCACGGAGCAGCTGCGGGCACTTGCCCTTGGTTCATTAAGCCTTCAATGTTGGGCAACTCCATTGCAATAGAGCTAATTAAGCCTATTTTAATGCGCTTAGGGTTTGCGAGATCCGAAACCATGCGTGTGACGTCATATTCAATAAATTTTTCACGATCAAATACAAAAAATGGGATAGCTTGCATCTGGTCAACATTGTTCGAAGCAACCAAACCAAAATAAATTTTGGTTCCGCTATTATCTACAGGCGCACCTTTTAGCCCCAAGCTTTCTGCCAAATCTTCATCCTCTGAGAATGGCTCAGGGTCAATGATTTCTAAACTTACTTTGCCATCACTCTCTGTTGCATATTGCTCTAGCATACTTTGAATGCGTGTGGCATAGCTTTTCACAGAAGGGAAGCCATTGGCAAGTTTGTTTGAGAAGAAGAAGCGCAGCTTAATTGGCTCTTTTAAATCTTCCAGCACTTTTTCAGTGCCATCAGAGAGTGTGTAGAGCGAATCTTCCGTTAAGTCGATACGGGCGCTGTTAAACAGGGTGTTTGAAAGTAAATTGATGCTCAAAAACAAAATGACGGCCAAAAAAGCAGCTGCGCCAGCAAGTTTAGTATAGCTATGTGAAAAAATATTTTTCATGTTCATTACCCTCTTTTTGTACTTAGCACGAGTGTGTTTAGAAATAGCCACAATCCAATGAACGAGAGAAAGAATACAATGCTCTTAATTCCCAGCAGGCCAGAGGTAATCTCATTAAAGTGCGTAATAAATCCAAACGAGCTAATAAGATCGATGATCACTTGCGGCAACCAGCCTTCAAAGAAGTTAATTACTAGTGGAAATCCCGCAAGGGTAAACATAAAGCAGGCCACCACTGCTAGCACAAACGCAATCACCTGGTTGCGGGTGAGAGACGACATGCACGAGCCTACTGAAAGGTAAGCTCCTGCCATTAATATGCTACCAATATAGCTGGTAACAATCACGCCATTATCAGGATCGCCTAAATAGGCCACTGTTATCCAGATAGGGAAGGTGAGTGATAGCGCGATAATGGCAAATACCCAAGCTGCAAGAAACTTAGCCCATACCGCCTGCCACGTAGAAACCGGCAGTGTTAGTAGCAGCTCTAATGTTCCGCTTTTGCGCTCTTCAGACCATAAGCGCATAGAAATAGCCGGAATAAGGAATAAATAAAGCCATGGGTGCCACGAAAAGAACGAACGCAGGCTTGCTTCGCCTTGTTCATAGAAGTTGCCCATATAAAACGTGAAAATGCCAGAAAGCAATAAAAACACCACGATAAACACATAAGCAACAGGAGTTTCAAAATATCCCGCCAGTTCACGTTTGAAGATAGCTTTGGTCGTATGATTCATAACACACCCTAAATTGACATAACGTTGATTATTTTTGAGTGATAGAACGGAAAGCACTTTCAAGCTGCCCCGGTAGTTTGTAGATATTGCTTACATCAGAGCCTGTTATGGCTTTGCGTACATCTTGCAAAATATCTTTTCCGCCTTTGGGAATAGCAACCACGCTACTAGCACCCATAAGCCTTACCGATTCTACGGTTTTAAGCTTCTTAAGTTTACTTTCCACATCATCACGCTTTATTTTTGCACTACTAAGTTCCACTACAATGGCATTGTGCTCAGGTGAAAGTGCTGCTAATTCTTCAGGCGTGCCTTCCGCAACCAGTGTTCCTTTAGAAATAACAACATTTCTGGTACATACCGCTTCTACTTCTTCCAAAATGTGTGTGGAAATGATAATGGCTTTTTCTGCTGCCATTTCAAGGATGAGTGCGCGCACATCATGCTTTTGGTTGGGGTCAAGCCCGTCGGTAGGTTCGTCCAGAATTAACACGTCGGGGTCATGTAAGATTGCCTGTGCCAGTGCCACACGTCGTTTATAACCTTTAGAAAGGGTATCGATTGTTTTATGGAAAACGCCAGAAATTTGTAGCTTATCTACAACAAAATCGATGCGGTTGTTTAATTTTTGCTCAGAAAGGCCTCTTACGCGCCCAATAAAACGCAAAAATGCAGCCGGTGTCATATCAGAATAAAGTGGGCCACCTTCAGGCAAGTATCCAATGTGTTGACGTGATGCAACAGGCTGCTCAACAATGTTTTTTCCACAAATAAAGATTTCACCAGCACTAGGCTCTAAAAAGCCAGTAGCCATACGCATAGTGGTAGATTTTCCTGCGCCGTTAGGGCCAAGAAACCCAAGCACTTCGCCTTTATTTACACTTAATGAAATGTCGGAAACAGCTTTAAAGCTGCCAAATGACTTAGAAAGATGCTTAATCTCAATCAGTGCTGTCATCTTGATACCAACCCCTTCTTTTTTATTCCCTAAATGGATGGTTTATATATGTATGCTTATAAAAATAAATGTCAAGAGAAGGAGTAGTGTTTGAAAAAGATCGACAGTTTTGCTTAGTTAAGTATCGTTTTTCTTACAATTCGAAAAACAATCTATCAAACTGTAATACGCTTGTAATAATGCAGTGCTATATTGAGAACATAAGGAGAACACAACCAGAAAAAGCAATAAGAACAAATGGTTGAATAGTTAAGGGATGAGAAGAAAAGAACACCGATTCGTTATCGTTACTATTTTTCGCTAAGCTAGCAAGTGTCGCTGAAATAGTAATGATCAGACTAAGTTAAGTCGATGAATCATAAGAGCTCCTTTCCTCCCTCAACGTTCCCGGGAGAGTGTGGTTTTCACACTCTTCCAACGAGGAACCAGAAGGAAGAAGTAAGGCAATAAATGCAAAGCCGCAAGGCTGCAAACGACTCCTTTCCTCCCTCAACGTTCCCGGGAGAGTGTGGTTCCCACACTCTCTCAACGAGGAAAAAATATAGAATCATAGTTTATCGGAAACACCCTGTTCTTCAGGGTGTTTTTTTGTTGTAAATCATGGGGTTAATCTCATGTTTGTCATAATGCTGTAACATTCGTTTGCTACACTTAATTCATAGAAGGTTAGTTGCCAAAATATCGGTAATTTCTTCTTGAACTAACCCCCCAATAAGGACGAATGAAAATGGACTATAATTATTCACAAAATAACAAAATATTTTCTAATCATAGCGGAGCAGCTGTACTTGGTCTTGGTGCCATAGGCGGTGTAATGTTGCTTGGCGCATTTATAGTAGGAGCAGGTATGTTAGGTTTAATTATGATTTTTGGTGCAGTAGCATCGCTAGTACTACAGGCATTTTTTGGCGTTGAATATGTTGCCGCTCAGCATGAGCAGCTAATGCAGGTTTCTAATACACAGCCTGCCATTCATATTGAAGAGCAATTGATTGAAGAAGGTGACTGGGAAGAGTTGATGGCAGTGTAAGCCTCACATGTTCCTAAGACTTCTTAAAAATTGCACGATAAGCAACAATTACAAATAGCAAGCCACCAATAATTGCCAGTGCACCACCACTGAAAAACATAGTTTTTCCGGTTAACGTATCAATCGTTTGGGTAGTGCCCGGGGCTTTCCTAAGCGCGCCATAGCCGCCCATTAGTGCGAGTCCACCCACATGCAGCATTTGCCCAATACCATAAATCCAAGGCTGAATGATAGCCATCTTTCCTGCTGGTGTGCTATATCCAAGAGAGGGTAAAAGGTGATAAGCAAGGCCCATGCAAGCAATGGTAATACCAACAATAGAGCCATGATAATGAGCAGGAATCACCGTGTTGGTGCCTTCAATCATCAAGCCGATGAGTCCACCCCCGCCAAAAAGTACAATTGAAAAAACCGTAGTTACATAAATTGGAGAGCTTAGGCGTTCAACCGAAAGATTGCGTAACATTCTCCATAGTAGCGGTATGCCTATAATGGCTGCCGCCAATCCACCTGCATCGCGCATGTGCTGTGTGAAGAAGTCTGTTGATTCATAAAGATTGTCATACTGCAATTGAATAAAAATAGCAGGAGCAACCAGTAAGAAATTGAAAAAGAAGATTATTTTGATAATGCGTCCGGCAAAAGGTGAGTGAATATGCTGTGTGCCTGAGTTCCAAAGCCATACCACCAGCATGAGTGTAACATAAGCAAATTGCAGGATATGGCCACCTGCCCAGAAAAGCTGCTCATAATAATGTTCAGCCCCCAGCGCAGAAAAAGGATCGATCAAACTATAAGAAATGCCAAAACTAACAAACATAAGCAAGATGATGGCAGCCGCGCTGGCCATGCCAAAATGCAGAGGTTGATGAAATGCTTGTCGGAACTGAAAACACAGCACCATCACACTTTGTAATAATATAGCAGCGCCAAAGAAGCTTAGCCCTAGGATGAAGGGTAAATTTTGTAGCATAGGAACATAGTTGTTTTTTACAGGTAAACCATCGGCAGTAAAAAACACTGAAATAGCCATCAGTGCCAAGCCAAAGGTGGCAACCCATGCAATTAACTTATACACAAAAGCAAAATAGGGACGGGCAGTTAAACTCCAGATGCTGCTGGTAATGGCTAATAGCCACACTAATACTGAAAGATTTACATGCAAAATGAGAGAGGTATCAAAAATCAGCTTTGTGGGTAGGTGCGATTCAAAATAAGGGCCGCGTAATACTACTGGAGGTAATGATAATAGTCCTGCAACAGCAAGGGCTGCAATGCCCAGTAAAAGCCAATGGCGACTGAGTGATTGTTGTGCATTGTGAGCGGATTCTGGTGAAATGAGCATAGAGTCTTCTTGAGTTCCTGTTGGTTTTATTTTAGATAGATATAACATCAAACGTAATAGAGTAAAATAAATCCATGAAAAAAAATAATAGCACTGTAGATAGAACCATTGCCGTTTGGTTGTTTGTGTGCTGTGTGATGATTGCATTGATGGTGCTTGTGGGTGGGCTTACCCGCCTAACAGAATCTGGGCTTTCGATTACTGAATGGAAGCCTGTTTCAGGCGTTGTGCCACCGATGCACGAGCAAGCGTGGCTAAAAGAATTTCAGCTCTACCAGCAAAGCCCTGAATATGAGCATAAAAACTTTGGCATGACGCTAGACGAATTTAAAGGCATTTTTTGGTTAGAGTTTATTCACCGCTTGCTTGGTAGATTGACAGGCTTTGTGTTCTTTATTCCTTTTGTATTCTTCCTTTACAAAAAAAAGCTTGAAAAACCGCTTACGCTTAAATTATTGGGTATTTTGCTTTTAGGTGGTACTCAAGGGTTGGTCGGCTGGTTGATGGTGAAAAGTGGATTGCGTGATAATCCCTTTGTCAGTCCTGTGTGGCTTTCTACACATCTGGGAGTTGCGTTTTTTATCTTTGCAGCAATATTTTGGCTGGGGCTTTCTAAATGGTATGGTGTAACCTATAGGTCGGAAGGTAAAAATTTGTTAAGGCGCATGGCATGGGTTGTTATCATTGCTGTTTATCTACAAATTTTACTTGGTGGCATGGTAGCAGGAAGTGATGCAGGGCTGGTTTACAACACATGGCCTGATATGAATGGAAAAATAATACCTGATGGCCTTGCTGTTATGCAGCCATGGTATGCCAATTTGCTCCAAAACGTAACGATGATTCAGTTTAACCATCGTATGGGTGCATATATTGTGTCGCTATTGGTTGCTGGATTTGCATTCTACTTGCTTAAAAAAGGCAGGGAAGCATTCCATAAACCTGCGATAATGCTGTTGTCGGTTTTAGCTCTGCAAATGATGCTGGGGATAAAAACCCTGCTTTATGCGGTGCCAATATTGCTAGCTTCTGCGCATCAAATGGTAGCCTTGCTGCTCTTTTCTGTTGCAATATTTATACTGTATAGGCTATATAACCCCATCACCAAATAGACGCGACTCAATCTATGGTTGAGTTACTTACTCTTTAGTGGTAGTTTGGTTGAATGAGTAGCGCTTTTAGAGAGAGTAGCTAGTGGATTATCAGGCATTTTTTACTCAGGCGATTGATCGCCTGAAAGATGAGGGGCGCTACCGCGTCTTTACTGACCTTGCCCGTAAAGCAGGCCAGTTCCCTCTGGCTGATGATAAAACCCATAATAAAGAAAACGTCGTTATCTGGTGCAGTAACGATTATCTGGGTATGGGTCAAAATACAAAAGTAGTGGAAGCCATGCGCGATGCGGCCAAAGAAATGGGTGCAGGTGCAGGCGGTACGCGTAATATTTCAGGCACGCACAGCAAAGTAATAGAAATGGAGCGCTCGCTGGCAGATTTGCATGGCAAGCAAGCCGCGCTGGCTTTTGTGTGTGGCTATGTGGCTAATGAAGCAACGCTTCGCACGCTCACGGTCACGTTGCCTGATTGTGTCGTGTTTTCCGATCAACTTAATCATGCATCCATGATTGAAGGTATCCGCGCAGGCCGTCAGGAAAAGCATATTTTCCGTCACAACGATTTGGCGCATCTGGAAGAATTGCTAAAAAGCGTCGATTATGAGCGTCCAAAAGTAATTGCGTTTGAGTCGGTTTACTCAATGGATGGCGATATCGCCCCGATTGAGGCAATTTGCGATCTGGCTGATAAATATAATGCCATTACCTATCTGGACGAAGTGCATGCGGTGGGCATGTATGGTCCTCGTGGTGGCGGTGTTGCTGAGCAATTAGGCTTGATGGATAGAGTGACGGTTATTCAAGGCACGCTTGCCAAGGCTTATGGTGTTATGGGTGGCTATATTGCAGCTGATGCGCTGTTGGTGGATGTGATTCGTAGCTATGCTCCCGGCTTTATTTTTACCACGGCACTTCCTCCATCGCTTGCTGCCGCAGCTACGGCCAGTGTTGAGCATTTAAAAGAATCTGATGTAGAGCGTCAACAACAGCGCGAGCGTGTATCGCGGCTGAAGTCGATGCTGCGCCAAGCACGTATTCCATTTTTGGATGCAGATAGCCACATCGTGCCGGTGATGGTGCGTGATGCAGTGCTTTGCCGTAAGGCATCGGAGATGCTATTGCAAAAGCATAATATTTTTGCACAGCATATCAATTTCCCAACGGTGCCGCGTGGGCAGGAGCGTTTGCGTATTACGCCAACTCCACTGCATACCGATGAAATGATGGAAAAACTGCTCGATGCACTGATTGATGTATTTGAAGCACTAGAACTTAAGCGCGCAGCTTAAATCTTAGAAAACGCCTCCATTAAACTCTACAATTCAAAAATTTCACACACTGCTTTGGTATGGTGATGCTTTCTTTGCTTGCAAATGGCTAAGAAATTGGCTATAAGGCGCAGTCTATTTTACACGCAAGTGTGGTTTTTAAGGTGTCTTTAGTCTTTTCTAAAGATTTTCTCTCCACTTGCGGAAGCAAAACCTTAATGATTTTTTGGAGTTATTTCATGTCTGCATTACCTAAATTTACGATGCGCGAGCTATTAGAAGCTGGTGTTCACTATGGTCACCGCACAGCGCGTTGGAACCCGCGTATGTCTACCTATTTGTTTGGTAGCCGTAACGGTATCCATATTATTGATTTGCAAAAAACCGTACCGCTTTTGCATAAGTCACTTAAGGTGGTGTATGACGTAGTAAGAAATAACGGTCGCGTATTGTTTGTTGGTACAAAGCAACAAGCGTCAGATCCTTTAGCAGAAGCTGCAAAGCGTTGTGGTCAATATTATGTAAATTTCCGTTGGTTAGGTGGAATGCTCACCAACTGGCAGACAGTTTCAAAATCAATCAATGCATTGCGTGAAATTGAAAAGCATTTGGAAGAAAATGAATCAACTGCCGCGCTTAACAAAAAAGAAGCGTTAGAGATGAGCCGTCGTCGCGATAAATTGAGACGTTCACTTGGTGGTATTATGGATATGGGTGGAAAGCCTGATCTTTTGGTAGTGATTGACACTAATCGTGAAGATATTGCTATTCAGGAAGCTAAAAAACTTGGTATTCCGGTAATTGCTATTCTTGATAGTAACTCAAGCCCTGAAGGCGTTGATTATCCAGTTCCTGGAAATGACGATGCAATTCGTTCTATTCAACTTTACTGTAAATTATTTTCTGATGCTGCGCTTGCTGGTATTCAAGAAAGTGTACGCGGTTCTGGTGTTGATATTGGTGCTGCTAAAGAGCTTCCAAAAGAAGCAGCTTTGGCTGCGTTGCCAGTTGGTAACGATAATGCAGAAAAGAAAGAAGAAGCTAAACCTGCTGCTAAAGCCACCACTAAGAAAGCTGAATTGAAAGCGGTAAAAGTAGAAGCTAAAGCTGAGCCTAAAAAGGCTGAAGCTAAGGCTGAAGAAAAAAAGCCGGTTGCTAAAAAAGCTCCTGCAAAAAAGGCTGCTGCTAAGAAAGCTGAATAATTTTGATGGGGCAGGGTGTTTTGTGCATCCTGCCACCGCATCTCTGGCTTAAATTAAGCCCCACATAATAAACATAGCTAACAAAGAGGATATACTCATGGTTATCAGTGCAAGTGATATTAAAGAACTTCGTGAAAAAACTGGTGCAGGCATGATGGACTGCAAAAAAGCGTTGAACGAGAATAATGGCAACATGGAAGAAGCCATCGACTGGTTACGCAAAAAAGGTTTGGCTGCTGCAGCTAAAAAATCTGGTCGTGTTGCCGCTGAAGGTTTGGTAGCGGTTGCGGTAAAAGGCGGTAAAGGTGCAGTAATTGAGTTAAACTCTGAGACTGACTTTGTAGCGCGTAACGATGCATTCCAAGCAATGGCAAAAAATATTGCTAATGCTGCGCTTGAAAACAATGCTGAAATTGAAGCATTAAAGCAAACTGCATTGCCAGCAGCAGGCAAAACGGTGGATGAGGCTGTGGTTGCGCTGGTTGGTTCAATTGGTGAAAACATCCAGTTGCGCCGTAGTGCATCACTTGAAGGTGATGTTACTGTAAGCTATGTGCATAACTCAGTAGCTGAAGGCTTGGGTAAAATTGGTGTATTGGTTGCGTTTAAAACCTCTGCTCCAAAAGAAAAAGTGGAAGAAATCGGCAAGCAAGTAGCAATGCATGTGGCAGCTGCTAAGCCTGAGTCATTGACATCTGCTGATTTGGATCCTGCAATTGTAGAGCGCGAGCGTCAGATTTTTGCAGATCAATCAAAAGCTTCAGGTAAGCCTGATAGCATCATTGAAAAAATGGTGGATGGACGTATCCGTAAGTTTTATGGCGAAGTTTGCTTATTAAGTCAGGTTTTTGTGATTGATGGTAAAGCAACCGTTGAAGAAGCAATTAAAGCCGCTGAAAAAGAAATTGGTACCTCGCTTGAGCTAACAGGCTTTGTTCGTTTTGAACTAGGTGAAGGTATTGAGAAGAAAGAAGAAGACTTTGCAGCTGAAGTTGCCGCTGCTGCAGGCCATGCTGGTTAAGCACTGTAGTTGTTTCTACTGATAGAGTTGGAAAGGGGTGGAAGTTTTCCACCCCTTTTTACTTGAAGTTTGTAGTGTAATTGAGGTATGTATGAGCGGCAACCATTGCATTGCTGCTAACCTATGATTCGGTTATAAAAAATTATGTCTTCCTATAAGCGCGTATTATTGAAAGTTTCTGGTGAAGCCCTTATGGGAGACCAGCAGTTTGGTCATGATTTATCGACCATTCAACGGATATGTGAGGATATCAAAAAAGTACAAGAGCTTGGCATTCAGGCTTGCTTAGTGGTGGGCGGCGGTAATATTTACCGTGGTGTTTCAGCCGCAGCGATTGGTATGGAGCGTGCAAGTGCAGATTATATGGGGATGCTCGCAACGGTCATGAATGCATTGGCGCTACAAAATGCGCTCGATAAAATTGGCGTTCAAAGCCGCGTGCTTTCTGCAATTACAATGACGTCTGTGTGTGAGCCATATATTCGCCGTCGCGCAATTCGTCATATGGAAAAAGGCAGAGTGGTTATTTTTGCAGCAGGAACGGGTAATCCGTTTTTTACTACCGATACAGCGGCAGCACTGCGTGCAGTAGAAATGGGGTGTGATGCACTTTTGAAAGGTACGCAGGTTGATGGTGTTTATTCAGCTGATCCTAAAAAAGATAAGAACGCAACACGTTACGATGAGTTAACCTATAAAGAAGTGTTGTCAAAAGACCTAAATGTAATGGATGCTTCGGCAATTTCGCTTGCGCGTGAAAATAAAATGCCAATTTTGGTGTTTTCTATTCATACCGAGGGGGCATTTGCAAAAGCAGTTCAAGGTAAAGGAAAATATACAATTATTACGGAGAAAGCATAATGCCACAAAATACACTGGCTGATTTGAAGCGTCGCATGGAAGGCTCAATGGGAGCATTTCACCATGATTTAAAAGGGTTGCGTACTGGGCGCGCCAGTTCAGCACTCTTAGATACCATCACAGTAGAAGTCTATGGTTCACGTATGCCGCTTAATCAGTTGGCAACAGTTACTGTGCCTGAAGCGCGGATGATTATGGTGCAGGTGTGGGATCATAATAATGCCTCAGCGGTAGAAAAATCGATTAACAGCGCAGGCTTAGGGCTAAATGCGATTGGTGAGGGCTCATCTATTCGTGTGCCGATGCCAGATCTTAGCGAAGATCGTCGTAAGGAATTAGTGAAAGTGGCGCATCAGTATGCAGAAAAGGCACGTGTGGCTATCCGCAATGTTCGTCGTGATGGGATGGATGCTTTGAAAAAAATGCAGAAAGATTCTTCAATTTCAGAAGATGAACTACGCAAACATAGCGATGAAGTGCAAAAGCTAACGGATGAAT
>CAYGPX010000024.1:0-11782 GCA_964351935.1 uncultured Rickettsiales bacterium
TAGGAAAGTTGTTTACTTCCGGGCCGCTAGAGGCGGGCCTTAATGCACCAGGGGGGAAAACCCTTGGTAAGCTGCTTGAAGGGCTTGAAATGAGCTTTGATGCAGGTGGTGGACAGGAAGGTGAAGGTGCTGCTGGGCAGCAAGCTGAGGGTGCTTCTCAGCCTGCTGATCATGACCAGCAGGTAGCGCATGACCAGCAACATCAGGCATCTGGTGAACATGGACCGGCTGATCAAATGGGGGGGCAGCCGCCAGTACAAAACTCAAATGAACTACCTCATGGCTATGGTCCTGATAATGGTGCGCAACAACAGGCAATGGGCATGGGTGGTGATCCACAGCAAGGGCGTGGTAACCAAGAAACACCCTTTGGTTATGGAGAAGGTGCGCCTGATAGCGGAATGTTTGGTTCCTTCAAAGATGACCGTGGGCCGTATAGTATGGACATATTTGCCGGCTCTGGTGCTGCTAATGCGGGTTCATTTGCTGATCAGCAATCACGCTATGCTTATGCAGGCTATAGTGGTGATAGTGGAGCGACGGGAAGCGGAAGCTCAGGCGGTGGAGGCGCAAGTGGTGGAAGCTCAGGTGGCGGTGACTCTAGTGATGGTAATAATCAGCAAGGAATAGATGACGGTCGAAATGACGGTCCTTTTCCTGAAGCGATGGGAAGTCCTGGTAGTGTTGGTGGAGTTGAAAATGCAGAAGGTGATGTCAGGTCACAATCAACTCCTGGGCAAGGTGAAGAAAAAGCAACGAAGCGCGGCGGCGGTAGCAAAGGAAGATAAGGCTTTGTAATTTTTATCGTTGCTCTTTTTCTATTCTATCTAAGTTTTTAGATGCTTTCTCGTAAAAAACAGGTTCAGATGTGAGTGCTTTGCTAAGATATGTTTTTGCCAATGCTTTATCGTTTCTGAGTGAAGCATAAATTCCTAAATTATTGTAAATAGCGGCTTGTGAAAGCAGAGGTGAGAGTATCTCGGTTGCTTGCTCATCGTTGCCTGCTATGCCATGTGCTAAGGCAAGGTTTAATGTAATTTGTTGCTTGGCTTGCTCTGTTTTGGCAAGTGCAAGCCCCTCTTTTAGTAATTCAATTCCATAGGGAATGTTTTCTTGTGTTAGTACATAGGAAAGTCCCATATTATTAAAAATAGATGGGTTTTGTGGTGCGATGGCTAATGCCATGTCGTAGTATTCTTTGGCCTCGACCGCTTTGCCTTGCAAGTTGTAGGTTACCCCCAATGCATTGATGGTACGCCAGCGCGTTGCATCTTGTTTTAATAGATCGAGAAAAACTTGCATGGCTTCATTGAGTTTTTGTTGCTGAAGTAGTGCAAGACCCATGCCTTCTTTGGCATGAAAAGCCTGAGGATCGGCCTTTAGTGTTTTTTGATAAAGCATGATTGATTTTTCAGTGTCGCCATTTAAGCGATATGATTCCGCTAATTTAAAAGCAACGTCGAGATTGTCGGCTTGTTGCGATAGGAGTGTTTCATAGATGGCGATGGCTTCTTGGTAGTGTTTTTCTTGAAAATAGGCGTCAGCATCGCTGCTACTCGCCTGTTTATTTAATTCAGGTGTTGCAATTGAAGCGGAGTGCGGGGGAATGGGCACGCACGCTTGGAGTAATAGAACATAAGCAACAGAAATGTAAACAAGCCGCTGGAGCACAAAGGTTAACCAATCGTTTAAGGTGAAGCTATTGTTGAAGCTAGCCTATTAGTAAGCGTAAAGCAAGTCGTGCGTTACAACGCCATGAAGGATGCCTTGTTGTTCTGAGGTGTATGGTTGCGGGTTGTCAACGCGCGGATCGTAGTAATAAGCCGGATCTTGCTGAGCTGTGTTCTGGTTGTTTTTTGAACGAATAGGTGGGCTGTAAGGTGCATAATAGTCATCATTATGTACGAGTGGTAAAGGGTTGCGAGCAGCGTGGCTACGCCACTGATCCATAAGTTCTTGGGCGGTGTACTGATGGGTTGATTTTATTTCTGTCAAAGGAACTTTGTAGCAACCTGCAGTCAGGCCTATCAATGCAATGAGGCAGTAGCGTTGGGTATTATGTATAAAAGCTTGTGCCGATGGCATTGTAAGAGTCACCTAGTTGTAGATAATGGGCGCGAACTATAGTATTTTTCTTAATATTGTCAAGTATTCTGCTATATGGAAATATTATATTTCCATATATATAGAAATATTTACAAGGTTTGTCAATGTTATATCTTATAGTCTTTATATATAGTAAGCGAGTGCTTAGCTACTAAAGATTGAACCTTGTTTGCTATTTAGTTAAACTTTTTATGAGAACCATTATTATTAAGCAATAAAAAAATCAAGGTTTTTGGTATTTATTCTGTATTTGATATGTAAAATATTGCAATAAATTCTTCAACTTAGGGTGTTGTCTCTTGTTCTTGTGGGCTTGTATCTCTAACGTAAGCTATGTTCTTCAAAAATAGTGCTTGTCAATAGTATCGCTTGTTCTTAAATTACCCTACTGCTTATATCAATGCACTGCTTAAAAAGGAACCTTCATGCCATCTTCGGAAAATGCTACATTTTACCCCCCAAGCCTTAAAAATGCTGGGATAATTCACATTATCGGTATTGGCGGGATTGGTATGAGCAGTATTGCAGAAATTCTTCACGAGCTTGGATGTCAAGTTCAAGGCTCTGATATGACAGATAATGCCAATATAGAGCGATTGCGGCATAAAAAAATAGATGTTTTTATCGGTCATAACGCAGATAACATACAAAAAGCATCTGTTGTTGTTAAATCTACTGCCATTAAAGATAGTAATCCTGAAGTGATTGCCGCTAAAGATGCTGGCTTGCTGGTGATTCATCGTGCAGAAATGCTTGCAGAAATAATGAAACTAAAAAAGAGTGTATCTATTGCCGGTACGCATGGAAAAACGACAACAACGACCATGATGGCCGCCCTGTTTGATGCTGCCTGTGCAGATGCATCTGTGCTAAATGGCGGAGTAATAAACGCCTATGGAAGCAATGCAAGGCTTGGGAAAAGCGATTGGTTGATTGTAGAAGCAGACGAATCGGATGGTACATTTGTACGTGTTCCTTCTACGATTGGAGTAATTACCAATATAGACCCTGAGCACCTAGAGCATTATGGATCTTTTGAAGTGCTAAGGCAGGAGTTTAAGCGTTTTATTGAACAACTTCCATTTTTTGGATTTGGGGTTTTATGTGCAGATCATACAGAAACTGCAAGTGTTGCCGCTGAAATTAGAAACCGTTTGGTGCTTACCTATGGGGTTGAATCTGAGAATGTGGATGTAAGAGCATCTGATATTAAAGAGGATGTAGATGGTGCAAGCTTTACTATCCATTTTTCAAGGCGCATCAAAGGTGGTGCGCGAACCATTAAAGATGTGAGGGTAAATATGCCCGGCTATCATAACATACTCAATGCGTTGGCAGTTTTGAGTGTGGGAGCGCAAGTGGGCTTCTCGGATAAAGTGCTTAAAACCGCACTGGCAGCTTTTCAAGGTGTGCAGCGCCGCTTTACCAAAGTAGGTGAAGTAGATGGTATTCGGATTATTGATGACTATGCCCATCATCCGGTTGAAATTGCGGCAACATTGAAAGCAGCGCGTGGTGTAGCAAATGCCACCGGTGGAAAAGTGATTGCAGTGGTGCAGCCGCATCGCTACACAAGGCTTCATGCTTTATTTAATGAGTTTACCACATGTTTTTCGCAAGCAGATAAAGTGATTATTGCTGATGTCTATGAAGCAGGGGAAACACCAATTGAAGGTGCTAACAAGCAGCATCTGGTTGATGCTGTTAATAAAACGGGTGCAGTGCAGGCCATCGCTTTGCCATCACAGCAAGTACTAGCAGAGCAAGTAGCAAAATTTGCGACCAGTGGTGATATTGTTATCTGCTTAGGCGCAGGAAGCATTACGTATTGGGCAAGATCGTTGGCGGATGAGCTGGTAGCACTTCAAAAGCAAACGGTAAGCAGTTAATGGGGCGTACATCGATTCCAGCAAATATGCCACTTATACAGCGATTGCCAACCGTGCGTGGCAGCTATCGTGAGCGGGTGAATTTATCTAAAATTAATTGGTTTAATGTCGGTGGTGAAGCCGAAGTTGTGTTTCGGCCTGCAGATACCGCTGATTTAGCAGATTTTATTGCTAACAAGCCTGAAGATGTGCCTCTCACCGTTTTGGGGGTGGGATCTAACCTGTTGGTTCGTGATGGTGGAGTTGACGGGGTTGTTATACGGCTTGGTAAAGGCTTTACTGAAATTAAGAAAGAAGGCAACGACATACATGCGGGTGCGGGTGCGTTGAGTTTTAATGTGGCGATGGCCTCGGCTGAATATGGTTTGGCCGGCTTAGAATTTTTGGCTGGTATTCCGGGAACGGTGGGTGGTGCTTGCGCTATGAATGCAGGTGCCTATCAAGGCGATACCGCCAGTGTGCTGGTAAGTGTAGAAGCGGTTGATGAGGCTGGGCAAGTGCATCAGCTTACACCGCAGGATATCGGTTATGTTTATCGTGGTCATACGATGCCAGAGGGTATGATTTTTACGCGGGCTATATTGCGTGGTACGCCAGATAAAAACAGCGATATTTTAGCGCGTATTACAGAAATTAGCAGAAAGCGTGAAGAGTCTCAGCCTATTCGTAGCCGCACTAGTGGCAGTACGTTTAAAAATCCGGCAGGTCAAAAAGCGTGGGAATTGATTGATGCGGCAGGTTGCCGTGGGCTTATGATTGGTGGTGCACAAGTTTCAGAGAAACATTGTAACTTTTTACTCAATACCGGCACAGCAACCGCAGCAGATATAGAAAATCTTGGCGAAGAAGTGCGCCGTCGCGTGTTTGAAAATAGCGGTATTTCGCTGGAATGGGAAATTAAGCGTATCGGTAAAGTGAAAGAAGCGTAAAATCTGGGTGTTTGCTGTAATAGTAACTTTAGGTGCGAGAACCCCCTCACTACCTCTCCATTGCCGAAGATACATCGAGTTGCTCATCTCTTTTTTCGATTACTGCTTGTGCATGCGATGTGCTTCTATCACTTTTAGATGACATTTTTTGTTCAGCTTTCTTCCAAGCATCCTTGGGAATGCTGTACTCATGATGCTTTGGTTGAGGTCTTTCATAAGACATTTGCTGTGGTTGATATTGTGGCACTTGATACTGTGGTACTTGCTGTGGCTGGTATTGATGCTGTAAGTTTGGTGAAAAAGCATGGCCTGATACATGCTCATATTCTTGAGATGGATGGTAGTTTCTACCACCATTATTTTGTACCCATTGTTTGGCGTGCTCATATTCATTACGTTGGCGTTGTTCACCTTTAAAGCCACCAACAACGGTTCCAACAGCTGCTCCTCCAAGAATACCTAGAGATAGTGCAGTAAGTCCGACACCGGCAACCGGAACGGTAAATAGTACAGCAACGGCAATAATAGTTCCTACCCATGCGCCTACGCCAAAGCCAATAGCAGTGGTTTTGTTCCAGAAAGAAGTGTTGGGCGAAACAGCTTTGCCGTTTTCAAATTCGTTTTGCTGGCGCGATTTCCCGCTATATCCACCGATAATTGCACCTATGATGCCTGTGATGGGGCCAAGGAGAATGGAGCCAATCATAAACCCAAGAACACTTTCGCGATTAAAGGCTGTTGGTTTAGCGGAAGGTTTATAAATGAGTGTTGGACTTGACATGATAAAATCTCTTAATTTCTAGTTACTCTAACTTAAAATCTATTTTACCATTCAAATGTTATAGTAATGTTACATTTTAACTTTTTCTTAAACCTTATCCGTTAAAATTCATATGAGTATAATGGGAGTGAGTATGGCTATTTCAAACATCGCTAGAACGGAAAAGGGATTTTCAATCGCAGAGCTTGCGGTTGTAATTACGGTAATAGGTTTGCTGGTAGCCGTGGTGGCAGCTGGTGTAAATATGCGCGCATCTTCGGAAGTGCAAGGGATGATATATGGTGTTAGTCAGCATCAGGCATCGATTGAAAGTTTTAACGTTAAGTATGAAGACTACCCCGGTGATATGGTGGATGCACATGATTATTGGGATGATGGTGCTGATGGCGTTTGTGGAACAGCCACCCAATGTAACGGCGATGGTGATGGTGAAATTGAGCTTTCTACAACAGCAAACGATAATGAAGCATTTCGGGTATGGCAGCATTTGCTATTAGCTGGGCTTATTGATGGTGGGTTTACAGGGACTGGTAACAGTGGTGATGGAGATCAAGCCGATGTAGGGATTAACATACCTGAGACACCACGCTCAAAAGTTGGCTATATGGTGATGTACGGTAATTTAAATGGTAGTGACCGTAATGAAATTCGTATTGGTGCTTTTAGTGTGGGTACGGCAGTTCGTGCAGCTGCACTGAACCCGAGAGAAGCATTAGCGTTTGATAAAAAAACAGATGATGGTAATCCCGAGGCAGGACAAACACGAGCTGCAGATGGAACCGATGTAAGTGCCGAAGATTGCGTGACTAGCGGTGGTGCTTATGCCCAAGGGGACGAAGCCGCTTGCGTGATTGCTATGCCTATTCAGAGAAGGTAGCAAGCCGCCTACACCTTTGCCTAGCTTTATATGGCTTGAGAGTAAAAGACTTTCTTTATGGTTGTGTGATAGGTGCTTGAGCTGGCGGAGCAGTTTTTTCTTCTGGTTCAGTTGCTGTAGAGGGGGTATCGTTGTTTTCAATATTCGTGCCGACAGCGGTTGGTTTTTCGCTGTTGCTAATCCACTCATTCAGCTTTGTGCGTTGCTCGTCTTTGCGCTTTTGTTCTTTAATGTAATTTTCAAGCCCTTTACCGTCACCGCGAAGAATTTCCTCCGGTGCAGACTGCTTGTGATAAGACAGTGAACTTTTCTTGAGTAATGTTACAGTGATGCGCTCATTCTTGATATGAAACGGGTCTTCAATCACAAGCGGATCGTGATCTGCTGTTGCCAGAAGTTTGGCAAATTTTTCATCAGGAATATCCCCCTCCACAGAAAGATATTCACGTGCAGCATTTGCGCGCAGGGCAGACAGTTCCCAATCTTCATTAATCGTTTTAGATGTTGTCGTAGCCTTAGAGCGTGTGTGGCCAGAAACTTGAATATAATTAGGAAGGAAACGTATAATTTCGGAAATTTTATTTAAAATTCTTTTGGTATGAGGCATAAGCTCGGCACTGCCCTCGTTAAACATTGGGCGGTTTTCTTTATCTACAATATGGATGTTTAATCCGTCAGGTGTTTGTACTATCAAGATGGAATCACGAAAAGGTGCTAATTCTTCGCTTTGTTCCACTGTTTTAGAGATATCCTCTTCCAGCTTCCCAAAATTATTAGGGTCATTATCTTCGTCAATTTTATTATCTTTATCCGGAAACTTTACAATCGGGCCAGAAGGGGGGGAGCCAAACACCAGACCCTGACTAGCCCAGTCACCAACACTCACACCTTCAGGTGCGTTGGCAAGGCCACCGCTAAAGCCGATACCTAACTTTCCTTGTAAACCAAGTGTAGGAGAAAAGTAATCAGCAAGACCGGCAAGATTTTCTACTGGGGTAGCAGAAAGTAACCATAGTAGCAGGAAAAACGCCATCATTGCCGTTACAAAGTCAGCATAGCCAACTTTCCATGCACCACCATGGTGGCCATGGCCGCCTTTCTTAATCTTTTTGATGATGATGGTACTGTTTTTATCTGACATAGTGTTTTACGTGATGGTTACTGCTTGGTTTTTTAACCTATAAAATCAAACGCTGATAAAGCATGCTTATGGCTGGCTCGCATTCCTGTTCTGAAGGTTACTTATTTTTTGTTTAGGCTAACCTGCGGCAGGGGCGTTTATTATTTCGTCAAGCTCTTGGAACGACGGCCGATCATGCTCAGGCACTACCTTGCGTGCAAATTCTACCGTTACTTGCGGCGCATTGCCTTGTACATGGGCAATAATGGCGGTTTTCATAACATTTAAATATTCAATTTTTGCGGTGAAATATTTTCCCAAAAATGAACCCATTGGGCCAACCAAACCATAGGCAAGCAACACCCCAAGGAATGTACCTACAAGCGCGGCACCAATCAAACCACCCAAAATTTCAGGTGGCTCGGTAATACTTCCCATCGTATGAATTACCCCAAGTACGGCTGCCACAATACCAAGTGCCGGCAGACCATCACCCATGTTGGTGATAGCGCCAGCGATCGTTTCACCTTCATGATGTAAAATGTCAATTTCTTTATCCATTAAATCTTCAAGCTGGTAGTGGTTTTCCATACCCATGGTGACCAAACGCATATAGTCGCAGAAGAAGGTGACCCCTTCTTTGTTATTTAAGAATTTAGGATAGTTAGTGAATAATTCGCTTTCATTGGGATTGTCCAAGGCGGGCTCTACCGCAAGCATGCCCTTGGTTTTCATCACTTTGCAGATATTGAAAGTAAATGTAAGCAGTTCTTTATAGTCAGAGCCGTGATAAGGTGTTCCTTTCATAAGGTATTTTAAGGAACCAAGTACGCCTTTAAGTACGTGTGAGGGGTTGGAAATAATCATTGCGCCAATGGCAGCGCCCACAATAATAATTACTTCAAAAGGCTGCCAAAGCACACCAAAGTGACCACCATGTGCGCCATAGCCAAATGCCACACAACCAAAAACTGTAATAAACCCAATGATGAAAAGCATCGTACCTCGACCGCTTATTTCTAATTACCAGTTGCTACAACCGTATTTGCATGCTATCCAACATGCCTGTCAGATATGTTTTTGGCAAGAGATTTGATAGCCTAATTCCTATTAGGTTGCCATAAATAGAAAAATTTGCAAGTAACAATCGCGCTTATGTCATTTAACTCACGTGAATTTCGCAATTGCCTTGGCGCTTTTGCCACAGGTGTTACCGTTATAACAACGCATGATGCGGCACAGTCGCCATGCGGTATTACGGTGAATTCGTTTAGCTCTGTTTCTCTTTCTCCGCCTCTGATACTTTTTTCTGTGGGAAAAGATGCTTATTATTATGAAGCGTTCACAAAAGCAGCGTATTTTGGTGTTAACATCCTAAGTGAAAAACAGCGTAATCTTTCTGTTTCGTTTGCTCGCTCGCTTGAACAGCCATGGGACGAAGTTTCCTATCAACTGGCAGCACACGGTAGCCCAAAATTTAATGATAATCATAGCTTTATGGAATGTGAGCGTTACGCGGTGTATGATGGTGGCGATCACTCGATTATTTTGGGGAAGGTGCTTGCTATCGAGAGTGAAAATGAGGGCTT
The DNA here is from genome assembly GCA_964351935.1 of uncultured Rickettsiales bacterium. Classification (GTDB taxonomy): domain Bacteria; phylum Pseudomonadota; class Alphaproteobacteria; order Rickettsiales; family CAYGPX01; genus CAYGPX01. The sequence goes on from CAYGPX010000024.1 coordinate 9,292, forward strand.
TCCACTGCTTTATTATCGTGGCGAATATCATACAATTGGCCATGCACAAAATGGAGATAATACATGAAAATAGGCATTATCGGCTGTGCAGGCCGCATGGGTAAAACATTGATTCAGCAGGTATTGGATACAGAAAATGCTACGCTTGCTGCTGGCACAGTGCGAGCGGACGAAGATGCACTTGGCAAAGATTTAGGTGTATTGGTGGGGCGTGAAGCAGTGGGCATTAAAGCGGGTGCGGATGCAGAAGTGCTCTTTCAGGCATGTGATGCGGCAATTGATTTTACGGTGCCTGAAAATAGCCTCAATAATGCGAGAATTGCAGCCAAATATGGAAAAGTTCTGGTGTGTGGTACGACGGGTTTTTCAGATGCACAGCGTAAAGAGTTGGAACAAATTGCCAAAGGTGCTACCGTCATTTGGGCAGCAAATATGAGTGTGGGGGTGAATCTCTTGCAAGCCTTGGTGAAAAAAGTAGCCGCTGTTTTAGATGAAGATTACGATATTGAAGTGGTAGAGATGCACCACCGTCATAAGGTTGATTCGCCTTCTGGTACGGCATTGATGCTGGGTGAAGCAGCAGCAGCAGGGCGTAAACGCCCTTTAAACGATGTTGCCTGCAAAGCAAGAGATGGTATTGTTGGTGCGCGTCCAAAAGGTGAAATTGGTTTTGCGACCCTTCGTGGTGGCGATGTGGTGGGCGATCATACGGTGATATTTGCTGCCGATGGCGAACGCATTGAGTTAACCCATAAGGCTTCTAATCGTAGTGTATTTGCAAAAGGCGCAGTGCGTGCTGCTTTGTGGTCTGAAGGGCGTGCGAAGGGGCTTTATAATATGCATGATGTGCTGGCTACCAAAGGCTGGTAGTTTTTACCAAACTTCTTCTACTTTTTCGTGTTTTGCGGCCTTTAAAATTTTATTACTCCAGGGAATAACGGTAACATTACCTGTTCGTGCAATCACTTGAATGGCAGCTATTCTTGTTTGAATGGGTGGATGACTTCTGCGACTGCCTAACTTTTCAAAGTGAAAAAGTGCATCTTGAATGACATCTGGGTGATATGCGTCATTTGCCGCATGCTCTACTTTATGCAAGGCGGTGATAAGTGAATGAGGGTCTTTTGTAAGTTCAATTGCGCCAGCATCTGCAATGAATTCTCGTTTTTTTGAGATAAATAGTTGAGTAAAAACTATACCTAAAGAGAAAAGTTTTAGTACATAGTAGATAATAGAATAAAAAATATCCGCAGAGCTATCGTTACATCCGGCCTCTTTGCTTAAAGCTCTGTGCCTTTGGAAATATAACTCAATGGATGAGTTGGCCTTTTTGTTTGGCACATATGGGCTTGTTGAGCGTAATGATCCAATAAAATTGGTGAGTGTATTAAACATATGAGAGACTGTATTGGTAATAAACATTAAGCGTGTATCGCCATTAATAAGGTGCGTGAGTTCATGCGCCAGAACGGTCTCTACTTCTTTCTTATTTAGTTTTTGTAATAAGCCATAGGTTAAAACGATTTTATAGGTGTGTTTTGAAAGGCCGCTTGAATAGGCATTGCATGACCTATCCTTTAAAATAAAAAAGAATGGCATGGATAAGCCACGCGAAATGCATAAATTTTCTAATGTTTCATATAAGGCGCGGTGTTTCTTGCGCGTAATGGCAATATAACCAGGGTGAATATTGAGCTGATTTAAATTCTTATAAAAAACGATTAGTAAAAAAATACTAATAATAATGTAGGGTATATACCAATATTGTAGTGCAAAATATTTATAAAATTTCCAGAAAACGAATGCGGAGTTATGGTTGCCAGCTCCATCACCAGAAAGAAGCCAGTATATTACTAAAAAAAAAGTGCCAAGCAAAAAGAGGTAAGTGCCTGTAATAAGGATTGGGTAAAGCAGTAGAAACAACATCGATTTTATGTTGTTGTTCCATATATGTGTTTTTAAACCAACTGCTTGAACCGCCATTTGCTACACCTAAAAAGAAGGTGGTGCATCTAGCTTGTTGCGAGCTTCGTCGCCAACATTAAAGAAGGGTTCTTCTTTCATGTTAAATATTTTAGCAACAATGATGGCAGGAAATTGCTCAATCGCTGTGTTAAACTCGGATGTGGCATTGTTAAAGAATCTGCGCGCTGAAGCGACGGTTCGTTCAATATTTGCTAACTCTTCCTGAAAATGAAGGAAGTTTTTATCAGCTTTTAGTTCAGGATAATCTTCTGCAACAGCAAGTAGCTTCATGAGAGAGCCTTCAAGGAAGCCTTCAGCTTTGCCTTTCTCTTCAATAGATTTTGCTGCAACGGCTTGCGCTCGTGCCACGGTGACCTCTTTGAAGACTTTATTTTCGTGATCAGCGTAGCGTTGTACTATTTTGGAAAGATTGGGAACAAGGTCGTGTCGCATCTTAAGTTGGACATCAATGTCGGCGAAGGCGTTTTTACGAGTTTGTCGAAGTGCAACAAGGCGGTTATAGATA
>CAYGPX010000025.1:0-11735 GCA_964351935.1 uncultured Rickettsiales bacterium
ATTTAATTGATATTGGCCCAGGTGCTGGGGTGCATGGCGGCTATGTGATTGCCAAAGGCACACCTGAAGAGGTGAAAAATCACCCTGATAGCATTACAGGGCAGTATTTAAGCGGGAAGAAGTTTATTGCTGTGCCTGAAAATCGTCGTAAATGGAACGAAAAGCGCTCCATTCGCATTACCAATGCGCGTGAAAACAACCTGCGTGGGGTTGATGTCACTTTCCCACTTGGTATATTTACAGCGGTGACGGGTGTATCAGGTGGTGGTAAATCAAGCTTGGTGATTCACACGCTATATAAAGAGCTAACGAAGCGCTTGAACGGCACCAAAATCCACCCAGGCGCGCATGATGCGCTTTATGGCTCGGAACAGATTGATAAAATTATCGAAATTGACCAGTCGCCCATTGGGCGCACGCCGCGCTCAAACCCAGCAACCTACACTGGTGCATTTGGCCCGATACGTGATTGGTTTACAGCACTGCCTGAATCAAAAGCGCGTGGCTATAAGCCAGGCAGGTTCTCGTTTAACGTGAAGGGTGGCCGTTGCGAGGCATGCCAAGGCGATGGGCTTGTGAAAATTGAAATGCACTTCTTGCCTGATGTATATGTGAAATGTGACGTGTGCCACGGCGAACGCTATAACCGTGAAACACTGGAAGTAAAATATAAAGATAAATCAATTTCTGACGTGTTGAACATGACCGTTGAGCAGGCACTAGGCTTTTTTGAAAAAATGCCGCTTATTCGCGATAAGGTAGAGGCACTTTACGAAGTGGGACTTGGTTATATTACGCTTGGGCAGTCAGCCACCACGCTTTCAGGTGGTGAGGCACAACGTGTGAAGCTGGCGAAGGAGCTTTCGCGTCGCTCTACCGGCCGCACGTTCTATATTTTGGATGAGCCAACCACAGGTTTGCATGCGGATGATATCAACAAGTTGCTGAAAGTGCTGCACAAGTTGGTGGATGCCGGTAACAGTGTAACCGTGATTGAGCATAACTTAGATGTGATAAAAACAGCAGACCATATGATTGATGTAGGGCCAGGCGGTGGCGATAAAGGTGGTTATATCGTTGCAACGGGTACACCGGAAGAAGTGGCAGCTTGCAAAGAAAGCATTACTGGTGAGTATTTAAAGCCATTGCTAGAAGCAGGAAAAAAAGTCGCATAAAAAAAGTGCTAAGAGGTGGGGGTTCCACTTCTTAGCACTTACAATATCTTTATCTCTAAATGTAAGACTTTAAGCCCTACCATTTATGCTGATGTTTTTTAGTGGCGTGTTTTATCTAATGACTCTAGCCACTCAATCAGCTCGTCATATTCTTCTTCTGTGACGGCATTTGTAGAGCTGCCATTAAAACCTACCACATTTTCAGAAGCGGCAACCATCTTCATTTGTTGCAATATCTCTATTGCTTCTCCAAAAATATCACCCTCTACCGCGCCATTCTGATTTGCGATGTTTGTGTGTTGAATGTATTGGTCGATGGTTTGATAGGTTTTTTGGTTTTTCATTTCTTTTCTCCGTTGCTATAGGAAGCTAGTTCCGTTTCCTCTTTGTTTTTGTCTATTGATGATATTAGCAGCTAAATCTTAAGAAAAGGTAAACGTGAGATAAAATATTATGGCTCAGAAAACCAATAATAAACGTCAAAAGCGCAGGCATGACGCCCTGCGCTTTTATGTAATTTAAATGAAATGTAAAAAATTAGCCAATCCAAGCGGCATTGGCAGGGCGACGTGCACAAGGGTGCTGCCCATGAGTGTTGTTGCTTTCAGCTGCCACGCACGGGCTTTTTATTTCCGGGTCTTTTTCGAAAAAACCATTACAGCCAGAAAGCGCAACCATCAGAATTGTTAATGTAAGAAAAGATCTAATCATCGCTAGCTTTAAACCCTCACTAACAAATTATTTAAATGATGCTGCCCTCAACAAGAAGCCACACGCTATCGATAGTATAAGCCATAGAGCATCTTGTCAACGCCCTGTTAAAGGATTATTGGTTATTATCAAGTAATGTCTTATTAGCCACAAATTCTTGGTATGCCACTTTCTGAGCAGCATTCATTTTGCCTGGGTCGGCTTGAGTAAAGTCTGTTATACCCATTTGGTTGAGTAAAGCATCTTGTTTCAGATGTAAATTTCTTATCTCAGTAGAAGTAAGTTTTTTAGGAGAAGTACTTGTAGGCGTAGTTTCAGGTTTGCCTTCGTTAGCAGCAATAACATTTTGTTTTTCATCTTCCAGCTCTGCGGCTTTCATACGATCTGCAATTTCCTGTTCTTTCTGTCTCAATGCTTCTTCATCAGCACGAAGTTTGGTATCCTGGTAATCTTTACTTTGACCACTTGTTGCTTCAAACGAACTTTGCGCGCCTTTGAAAGCACTGAATGGAACGCCAATTAAACCACCACGACGTGCACCAAATCCTTCGGTATGTTTAGATTGCGCTTTTCCACCCCTTTCCACCGAATCGGAAAGATGGCCCAAATAACCAAAAGTAGCATCATTGATTACACCTCTGGCAGCACCTTTTGCTCCGCTTTGGAATAAGCCTGCAAAGCCTCGTGGACCATCATTTTTGGCTCGTCTACCAAACACCGCTTCAGTGAAATGTTGTCGTAGTTTTGAATCAAAAATATTTGCAGAATCGGCAGCTTTAGCCAAACCACCCTGCATGTTTGCAGCAAGTGTTGGTATCACATTTTGTATAAACATGAAAACCAGATACACCGCAAGTAATAACGGTATGGATTCAAGAGGGTTGAGATAATAGAATCGGCTTTCGTTTACTTTATCAAAGCGTTGCTTATCCTCCGGAATTTTATCGGTATCTAAATAAGGCGCGTCAATATAGCGTGATTCAAAAATAGCAGTATTGGTGCTAGGGTCTGTTCCTACACGATAATTGTCTTCTTTTATGTCAGTTACGTTTGGTAGGAAAGTACCATATGGGAACATGCTATTAAAAAATGGCGGTGAATTAGGAATGAAAGCATTACTTCCATGGTCTTCAGTGCCAAAGATAGGCATCCAGCATACACGGTACCCTAGTGTTTTTTCCATATAAGTCATAATAAGTATTGAGAATAACCCTAATGCGCCAAATAAAAGAATTAACTGAATAGCAATGGCGATCATTTGTTTTAGCCACTCTTGAAATATCCATTCAGTTCTTTTTAGGATGATGAATATCAGTAGGATTGGGAATAATATTAGCAAAAATCCCATCATCATATAAGACTGCAGGTATAAAATGAGCGCAGCAATAAGTGATATTAAAAATACGAAAATACATATTGAAATAACAAATACTAAAAATATACCTATAAATGGGTGAGAAAAAATAAGGGATCCCATTTTTATCCATGTTTCACGAGAGAAAAAATTATGTAACATCATATCTAGCGTTACCCAAGGCGAGGTTGGGTCGTACTGACCAAAAGGTGATGCAAGCATGCCAAGCATGCCGGTGACACCTTCTGTAAATATTCGGAATAGGTAGACGTAAAAGAACTCCCAGCTAGTAGGCGAAATCAGTTGTATGAGCAGCGATGCTTTAAAAATATGTAGTAGAAACTGACCAACATTATGTGTGTTATCCATGCCCAGCATAAATTTAAAACCATAAATGGCGATATAGAGTATGAGCAGTGCCTGTACGGCGCGTATAAATTCAACGTGATTTACAATGGCCTTGTAAAGATACTCCGCAGTCATATTGACTATGGCTTCAAATGTTCCGGCGGAAAGTTCAAGGGGGCCTGGTGTTGCATTTTTTGTGCCTGATTTAATACGTACTTCATATCCACCGGCGTTGTCGGCGTAGAACGTATCCATGATTTTAAAGTATAGTCTATCTCCGGTTTTAAGCTTACTATCAATGTTAGTAGGCATATCGTTTGTGAGATAAATTAGTCTGGTTTCTGGTCTAATGTCGTTGCTATCCGCAAGGCGACCAAGGTGATAGGTTGATGAACTTGGATCATTAAATGCTGGAATAATGGCTCTAGCATTGCTTTCATCTATTGTTGAAAGAATATCTACTCCTCGGGTGCTCTGTATTCTTGTGGTTTCTGTATAGTTTGCACTAGAGCTAGCATCCGGATCAAAGTTGCGTTCGCGATATACAATACGATCTTCATTGTTTCCTGCTAGCATATACAAACCATATGCCTTATCTATCCAGCATGGAACATAGCAGTCTGCTACCGTGTCGGGTGGAGACAGAGGGTTTGGTGGCTCGTTCCCATCGGTGCAATTTCGCGACATGCCCTGACTTTTCACAATTGCTGCGCAAGAGTTGGCACTTGTGAATTGGCATACTTTACTTCGATCAACCACTCCATTATACCAAGAGGTCCATTTTTCTTCTTTGCGAATGGTCATCACCAGAGGGATATGATTAGCGTCTATCAAAATTTGTCCGCTATCCACCCACGGCATGTGCTGCGAAAAAATACTTTCACCTTCGTCTTTCTTAAGATCTTTGTATGAATTGACAAAGATCTTTGGATCACCCCAATCATCAGCTTCAATACATTCTGATGCGTTAGGCTCATTTCTTAATGCCTCCGGAACTTGGCTTTCGCAGGCACTAAGTAGCAAGCAACTAAGCATTGCTAGTGCTAGCATACGGATATAGCTGGTGTTTCTTTGTGTCATTTGCACTTGTTTACCTGCTTTTACTCTTTATCTTTACTCAACCATTGTGAAAATAATGACGTACCTTTGCCACCTGTACTAATAGTTTTATCTTTTGCAGCCGATAGACTGTTGCCTAATTCTATATCATCACCTAATAACGTTTTACTGGCGACATTAAGCGGTGCTCTAGCAATATCTATAGCTGTTTCTGTCGCGCCGATAGCTGCTCCAAGTGCGCCACCTGCTGCTCCAAGCACAAATCCGGCCGCCATGCCAACGCCAGGTATAGGAATGGCATTACCAATTTTAGAGCCTAACTTAGCACCTTGACGGCCGCGTGTGATTGGTTTTTTAGCACTGCTATAGCCACCCGATACTGCAGCAAAAGGTGCCATTATAGTGCTCTTAGCGGCTTTATCACGGTCTATACTTTTCTTATACTCATCATCCATCGCTTTACCGTCTTTTAGTAGCGCTGTGTTGATGCCTCTTCTGATTGATCTTTCCGCTCCGGTTAAACCGGTTTTAGCAGCGATAGCTCTAAATGGTGCAAAATATACAGCAGCTTTCGGTAGGCCGGCTTCTTTGCCAGTTATTGCACCACTTGGCGTATTGCCAAATATGGAAGCAGCAAGGCTTGTTGCCGTTTCTGAGAGTTGGCGCATACAAGTTACTATAATTAAGAAGACTAGCACACTCAAGAATGAAACAGCATAGATAGCAGCATCATTAGGCGTGGCTGCTTCTGCGCTCCATATCTTGAAATCGTTCATTAAGCAGATTTCGAATAGATCGAGGTCAACATTTAAAATACATGTCTTACATATTGGCATAGAAGCTATTCTATAAAAAGCAGCGTAGATAAATACGTTCAGTATAGCCATTGCAATGAGCATCATTACGGGCTGCATTGTATAGTTAGTAAGCTGCCTTAACCAGTTGGTAAATGCTGTGCGTGTTTGCTGGAAAAGTCCCATGCTGATGAATATTGGCGCCAGCGCTAATAAGAAAGCAACTATCACAATAGACATTAAGTAGATGTAAACAGCATAAACAACCCCAATGAAGAACCACCACATGCAGGCAAAGACAAACATTAGGTAAATCCATCCTGAGAGAGGTGATAGGAACATTGCTGCAAGCTTTTTCCAGAAAAATGCATTTCCTAATAAACTAAAGGTTACATTAAAGAAAGCAAATGGGTCATTAGCGTCTCCTTGTGGTGCAATGTCACCGTAATTATCTACAGCAAATTGAGAGGTAAATGCCCTAATCAAATCTAACGAGCCATCAATGAAGGCGTTAAATAGATATGTGCTAAAGAACTCCCAGCTATCTGGATGTAGTAGTTGTAAAATGATGGCAATACGTAACAATCTATAGATAAAGTCCGTACGCGTGTCTTCAATGAATCCAAAAATAAACTGAATGGCATAGAATGTAATATAAAGAAGTATGATGGCACGAATAATGCCGACTAGCAGCCCTGGGCCATAACCCGTTTGTCCGGTTATTTTCTCAAACATTAACCGTGCAGCACCTTTCTGGCCAGAATCATTTCCAAAAAATAATTCGCGAATAGGCTTAATCACAAGATTATATATAAATTGTGACACCATTTTTGACTCACTAGGCATCACATATGTGCCTACATTGATATGATAAGCACCTAGATTGTTCGCATAATTTCCATCGCCATCACCATTACCGTCTTCATCCACCACTCTGAAATAGAGACGTCCTGTAGCCGGTACATTTGGTAGGACATTAGATGGAGTTGCATTGCGGGAGTCTCCCCAAACACCTTTTCTTGGCATAAGTAAATTATGCTCTATGTAAGAGTACCCTCCAACAGGCGAGCCGAAAGAAACAGACTGCCCATCGTCGGTAATTATTTTTGCATCTAGATAGCGTCCATGGCTACCAACACAGTTATAGGAAATAGCAACATCATAACCGCCCGTATTATCGTGATAAGAATTAATGGTTCTAACGTTACCGGCATGATAATAATCACTTGCAGACCAAACCCAATTTCCACCTGGAGGGCCTTTTGGTCGTGGCGACGTAGTAAATGGAGGGAAGAATGGGAAGATACAGCGTTCACCTCGTCCAAAGTTTGTTTGTATCGTGAGGTCCGGACAGTCGTAGTGGTGTACTGCATTATTAGGACGGTTAAAGAAATCATCCGCGTAGCGTAAAAAGAGTTTATTGGGCCTAAAAGGGTCTTCTGCTAGTGGAGGAAGTCCAAAATAACCGGCACCTCTTGTAGAGAAAAGCTCAAAAAATTCATCGCGTGGTTTATCTTGTTGATGTGAGGTTGGGTTGCCTGCGTCAAACCATCCCCTGCTGGGTGCTTGTTGCCCTATATATACAAATAAGCCTTTTCCTTCGGCTGCAGTAAGGCTAGAACCACCTGTGCTAGCGTAAAGCGCCTCAAGTCTGCTGTCCATCTGAGCCATAGCTGCATCTATTTGGACTTGTTTTTCTTCATCCGTGAGATCGTCATTTTCGCTAATAGCATCTGTTCTCGCGATTGTATCGTTTATAACTGCATCTACCTGTGCGGACAATGCATCACTTGTACCACCAAGTTTTGGAAAGTTTCCATTAGCTCTATTTGCCTTTCCTGCCCAACCTCCATTTGGCGAAGCGCCTGCATACTTAATAAAGGAAGTATAGGTGCCGGCAACATTAATTGATACTGCAGCTTCGCCTGATAATTCAATGCCGGTATCATACCAGCCATTAGTGAATTTATTACGGTTAATCGGGATTGGGTTATGACCAAATATAGTTTCCCTATATTCTGAAGCGGAAGATTCTTCACTGCCACCCGCCCAGTTTTTCGTATAAGGCACTAAAACCTGATGAAATCTTCCACCTTCGTCTCTTGGTGAAAATGTATAGTTTCGTCCTTCTGAGCAGAGGTTGATGTTGCGTGTGGCATAGAAGCCTATTTTCTGCCCTTCTGTTACTTTTAAATTAGCAGATACCCATCCTTGGGTAGCTTTGGCCGGATCAGTGCTTATAGGGCCGATAGTGGCATCTACAATCACTGTTTTTTCAAGCCATGCAGGTCCGTCTGGCTGAATCTCTCCAATGCAGTTAGGGTCATCAGGGTTTAATTCGCATGCGGAAACCACTAACAGTATTAACGGGAGCATTAATGCTGTTTTAACTCGTAACCGCTTTATGCGATTAAGAGTAGATGTGTAAAGATGGTTTAAAAATTTCAACATGTTTTATAATACACTATTTATTTTTTACGTAATTGCTTTTACTTATCTTTTTTAGATCCTTTGCTTTTCGAGAATCTGTTTGCTCCACTTGTCATTAACCGTCCAGCACCAGGGATACTATTAATTACTGCTTGACGTGCTTCTTTACCTGTTTCCTTACTAAGTGGAGCTGTCATTTTATTCATAATGGCTTGCTCGCTCACACCTGCTTTATCAGCAACATGGATTGAATCGGATAGACCGCCTGCGTTAGAGAACCTTACCGCGAATGCATGCGCAAGATCTGGTAATTTATTCATAGCCCACGCAATTATGAATAATGTAATTGCAGTAATGCCGTCATTAGTTGTTCTTGCAAGCATATCCCCATCCAACACCCAAGGCCTGAAGTTAGCAATTAGGCACCAAGCAGGCATTCCCGGTATATAAGGAGAAAGAGCCGGCCACGAATAGAGGCACTCAAAGCATGTGCCATAGTTGAGTGTTGAATGTAAATAAGAGTAAAATATGATAGCAAATATACCAACGAGGGACAGTAAGAAAACCGGCTGTAATATGTAGTAGAGTATGGTTCTTAACCAGCTGTCAAAGAATTTTTTTGTGCGGTTAAAGAGAATAAAGCCAATAAATATTGGTCCAAGTCCTATTAATATAGAAAGCAATAGCATTGAAGCCAAATAAGTTAATAACGCTCTAAATACGGTTGAGAAGAATAGTATAATCGACACTACAATGACGTAGATTAAAAACACACCAAGCAATGAATGTGTGATTAAAGATAAAATACGCAACCAAGTTGGTCCTTGAATGATGAAGTCAATAATTTTTCCTAAAAAGCCAAATACATTATTGGTTGCATTAAAGCTTTGATCAATATTTGCATGCATTCCAACAATACCTCCAACAATATTGCCGGTACCGTTGTTTGGTAACACTGTTTCTATAAGCTCTCCGGTTTGATATACGCGCAGGTTTTGATTGATTGCCCCGATCATAATAGCGGAAAGATCATCAATTGCGCCTATCAGGCCTTGTAGGAGATAAGTATAGAAGAAGTCCCAACTATTAGGGTCTAGAAGTGCGATGATAATACCAAGTTTGAAGGAAAGTGTAAGAATTTCCCGTAATGTGCCACCGGCACCAGTACTAATATACATAAAGCCATAGAGTGTGATGGCTAAAATCATGCAAGCCTGAAGTGCTAAGTTGAGGTTACCATTTGCAGAAATAGCCCTAAATAGTGCCTCTGGCACACCAGGGGCTTTAATAACGGTTGTTGAGGTGTTGCCTTGCCCATTTGAGGTGGTTTGGCTAATCTCTGTGCCGTAAAGCAGAATTCTTACAGGTTCTATCAAGTTATCAAAGAAACGAATGTTCGGATTTCTCTCAACTTTAATGGTTACACTATAATTACCTTCATTATTGAGGTAAACGCCATCACCGGTAGCACTATTATTAACCCCACTTGCAACATCAATTATTTTTAAGAATAGTTTTCCTGCTGAGGGGGATTCACCCACAAACTGACCTGCATAGGAATGTCCGGAAACAGCACTAAGATCTAGGAATCCACTATTGTCGCCCGTGCCTGTTGGGGCAGTTTCTCCAATAAATCCAATAAGATACTCACCATTTTTTGCAGGGCAGGTGCTCTCAATTTTTATATCATAACCATCACGATTATCGCTAGCCGAAGCTGCACTTGGCCATTGCCATTGCGCATTAGTAGTATCGGTGGTTGCGGGATCAATTTCACCGTAACGGATGTATATTTGCCCGTCTGCAGGTGCATTTTCCAGTGTGATAATGCCATTTATATTAGTGAGATATGGGCCTTGCGCCTCTTCTCTGTACTCGTAAAGTTCGAAGAATCTATCGCCTTTACCTTCAAAAAGCGGATTGTCAAATGTATCTGTTTCCAAGCCGCCATCAGGCTCACCTATATGTATGAATAATCCTTGTCCATTTTTAGAAAAGCAAGGCCTAGTGGTTGTGGTGTTATCGTTCCACCTGCCAGAATCCAGTGTACGAGTTCCGTTTGCAGTGTCTGTTGTACGTTCACCATTAACATCTATGTATGGGCTGTAGGTGGGGTTTAAGTCGTTCACACAAGTGTTATCTGGAAATTGTGAATATGTTTCTTTTATGGAAAATTGAATAGGAGCTCCTTGACGAGCATAAGCACCCGTTGGTTGCCACTTAAAGTCGTTAGAGGGGCGCTTTATAAAGGTATCTCCTCTAACACCAATTCTTCTTGTGCCTGTGCAAAGCTTAACATCACCAGAAAAGGTGATGTCTAGAATTTCTCTTTCAGAAACAGAGACGTTAGTTTCTGTCCAATTGTCATTATTTGCATTTACTGTAACTACAGCACGTTCTTCTGCATGTGTGTAAGGAAAATAACAAGTTTGGTCTGAAGTACCCATAAATGTAAATGCCAGCCCCGCCAAGAAAAAAACAAATAACAGGAAAAGGCCAGTTTTCATCGCTAAGAAGACGAGCTTAATCTTCTTTAAAATGGCACCTATTACCGATGCGCCTCCTGATTTCATTGTTGATGCAATTGACATTTCATTTCCTATATATACTTGCCAAGTGTGCCCTTAGTTCTTTAAGGCTGTTTTCTCTAATAATGACATCTGTATTCTAAAAACTAAGCTTACTTCAGTGATTTTCAATCCCTTTAAATTTTTTTATTAAGAATCTAGTCCAACGTCCTTAGAGCAATAGCTTCTCTACTGATCACTACTAGCTGCTAGAAGAGGCTTCACCTTCTCCTGTTTTAGATTTAGTACTTCCGCCTCGGAGGGCGCCGTAAGCTGCACTGCCTCCTCGTGCTGCAGTTCCTGTCGCTCCTCCAGCCATATTACCCGCTGCTGCTCCTGCCACATTCAAACCAGCAGAAACACTGCTTGCAGGTCCTTGGGTGCTAGTGCCTTTAGCCATAGCCACGGCACCACCACCTGATGCATCTGTTAAGCGGTGAGATAGTTCTTCAATCGTTGGTAATAATGCATTCAATACAAAGAAAACAAAGAGAAGTTGCATGAACGCAAGGAGTATCTCTCCTGAACTTGTGCCATATGGGAACCATGTTGGTATTTTGGTTTTGCCCCACAATTCAATATTAATATGTTTAAAAATAACGCAGGCCGGTGCATTATCATCAGCATGACAGACTGGTTTTGAATCATCCGTTATCTCGGTGTCTGTACAGGTTCCATCATCTCCTAATGTTTGATTGCTCATGCGAATGCTATGTGTATCGGCACAAAACTGATTGTTGGCGCGATACATTACAAAATCAGATATAGCAAACACTACCGCCAAAAAGGCAAATAGTATTACGGGTTGCAAAGAAAAGGATATTAATTGTTTTAACCAGTTATCAAATATGTCCTTTGTATAGTTAAAGAGTGCCGTAGGAATGACAAGTGGTGCAAGAAAGGCCAAGAAATAAATAGATAAAATGGCAATAATATAGACATGCACAATGCGAATGGTAAGGGTGATAATAAATAGAACCGCAGCGATAGCAAAAATTGAGGTTAAAATACCAGTGAAGTTATCCCCCCAGAACATAACCGCAATGAGAATCATTTTTGGTGCGGCGTCGTTTATAATCTGGTCAATTTCCTGGTTGGGTTTATCTTGACCGCCTTCTTTAAAACCAAGATACTTGCTGAGTTTACAATCTACTACATCCCACAATTCCATCGTTTCAAAACCTGCTGGGTATGGCTCGGCTGCAATTGCCCCCTCGAAATCACAATATTTGTAGTTTATAGGCAAGTTTTCTGATGATTCCATGAGAATGAGCGAAAGCGTTTTCGACATATCTAC
>CAYGPX010000026.1:0-11440 GCA_964351935.1 uncultured Rickettsiales bacterium
CCCAACACTCTCACCTCCCCAACCTCCCCACCCCGCCTCCCCCTCCTCGCAGCACCAGCCGCAAAAATTCTGTCTTTACCTGATTTATCTTTAATATGAGCGTTCCTGAAAAAGAAAGGCATGGACGCAGAAATTCTAATAGCTGTTGCAATTTTAAGCTCCGGTGACTGTTCGGCATTAAAAATAATATTTTTAAGTTTTCTTGACCCATCTTGCCGATAAATTATCTCTGATCCTGTTAATTGCAGCCCTGAAAAAGAACGAGCTATTTCCATCATTGCATCAACAGAAGAGCTTCGACTGGCATTTTCAAAATCAAATTTAAAATCTTTCTTATACTTTACGTATAACAACTTATTTGCCATAGCATTATCATATAGATTTTCAAAAAAGTGACGATCATTTTGATTTGCTTTTAACTGGTAGTTTTTTAGTTCACCAAAAGTTAGATCTGGCTTACCAATTCTTTGCGCACAAATAATTTGCGCTTCTTTGCGTAAACCAGCTCCGCTGAACACTCCCTCTCGACGCAAGTTTTTTCTAAGATAACGAACCCAATTGAAATTAAGCGGGTAAAAATTTTGTGGATTCTGTTCAAGAATAATATTCTCAAGATTTTTCCCTTTATAACCCAATGCAGCTAATGTAGCGATCATACCACCGGCTGAGTTGCCTGCGTAACACCGCACTGTTTTTAAGAGATCAGCTTCATGCAATGCTCTAAGAGCACCTGCATAAGCAACCGATGTTGCACTCATACCAGATATCGCAATTGTTGACAGTTTTTCTAAATCACAACTAAGCGCAGGAAGCTTCCTCTGTTGCGAAGCAGATGTTCTTTTGGATTTCTTTGTTAATAATGTTGCGTATTTCTTTTTCATAAGTCTCAAATTGCTGCGCTTGTATGTTTGAGTTTCTTCAGGGGGCACAGTGCCCATCTAACTCTATAATTATTATGCCACAGCAATATTACAGAGGTGTTACGAGTAAAGCAGAAGCGCGTTGCAGAGTGCGCAAAAATCCTTGCAAGAATGACAACGCACTTTCACTACAACTGCAACTTAAGTGTAATATTCATGTGCTTTAATACAATCCAAGAAAGAAAAGCTAGATACTAAGAATGTAGTTTTTTCAGATATGAAACAGATTAGAAATGCTAACTTGTCTCAGTCATATTTGGAAAGTTTATCTCCTCACTAGCACTTCTGTCCTACTTAGGTTCTAGAGAACGTACTTCATTGAATCGTCAAAACGACGCAGTGAAGAACCGTAATTATTACCTTCTACATAAGTTGCTAGTAAGTAAAAAAAACATACAAAAGAGGCAATAAACATGACCTTACTAAACAGTATACTAAAAACTTTTCTTAGCCCCTCATTAATAATTAACCACGTTTTTGAAAAAAACACTCGACTAATTATTAAGCTTCTTTCAATCACATGCCTTTTATTTACACTTAGCGGATGTGTTTTTGGGGATGCCAATACTGAAGGTAGTTTACTGTATTTAATTAAGCGTGAAAAATTTATACCACGTTTTATGCGCTCGGCTAAATACACTGGTACACCGGGTGTAGATCAAAATGACAGTTATAGCGAAGGATTCAAGCAAGGTTGTCAAAATACCACAGCTAATCTCGGCCAAGGGTCATACCGTTTACAATCGATTAAAATAGACGGATGGAGGCTGACCCAAGATAAGTGGTACCTTCGTGGATATTTCGATGCATCTAATTACTGCACCTATATGTTAGATTGGGACACTCATTAAAATTTGTGGCTTTTGCGCAACGGCATTGCATCTACAATCTTCATGTATTCTACCACCTCGGCATCACAGCGTATATCGGTGTGTGTTACCAATCGCTTGAGAGCAATCCCCTCCAGCGTACGGCAACGAGAGAGGGCAACATAAAGTTGACCGGCAGCAAATGCTCCACCGCCTAAATCAATAATCACACGTTCTAACGTCTTGCCTTGGCTTTTATGGATTGTGACTGCCCACGCTAATATCAAAGGAAATTGCTTATAGCTTCCAAGTGGTTTTTCAACCACTTTTTCGCCCTCTACCTCATAAGCGATAGATTCCCACGTCACCGCTTTGATTTCGTGTTCATCATCATTCACATTTACTGTGATGCTTTTCTCACCCAACTTCATCACCGTGCCGATAGAGCCATTCACCCACCTTCCCTCACTGTCATTTTTGACAAACATCACTTGCGCACCAACCTTTAAACTTAACTGTTCTGGCGCAGGTAACCGCTCTCCATTAAGGCCAAACTTTCCACTGAGCTTACCTGCATAGGTGTGAAGTTTTGTGGATAGTTTCTCAAGCTTACTACTATTGACATTTTCAGCCAACACGTTGGTTGTAGTGAGCAGCAATGTGCCCGGAGCAGGCGTTGCACGCGGGTGTAGTCGCTGATTAAGTGTTGCCAACAAATCTGTATCACACTCACCAGCACGGATGGCGTTTAGTATATGAATAAGATCAGCACCCTTCTGGCGATGAATGGTTTCAAACTGCAATACGTTAAAATCTCCTACCTCATAGGCTTTCGAAGCGAAAAAGAATGGTGAACGATAATGCTCTGCGTAAATATCGCGTTCACTTGCTGAAACCACTGGCGACAATTGAAATAGATCACCAATGACGCAAACCTGTATCCCGCCAAATGGTGCATTACTCTTACGAGCGTGGCGCAATGTATGGTCAATTGCATCAAAAACATCGGCACGCACCATCGAAATTTCATCAATAATAAGAAGCTCTATTGTTTTAAACACCCTTCTCTTGCCGGGCTTGAATTCGAGAACATTCATAAAACCAGGTTTTAGCAAAAAAAATGAGTGAATGGTTTGCCCCTGCACATTCAGCGCTGCTACGCCTGTGGGGGCTACTACCGCAACCTTCTTGTTTGTATTCTCACGGAAATATTTTAAGAAAGTGGATTTACCCGTTCCCGCCTTACCCGTTAAAAATACATTCTGATTCGTATTTTCCAACAATTCAAAAGCCTCTATAAATTCTGAGGTAATGGCAATGTCAGTGGTGGTGTGTGGCATAGATATTTCCTGTTGCGCCTAGTGCTTAGATTTTTAGCCACTATAATAGGCATATGAGTTTCTAAGGATATTATCGTCGTTTGATCTTTTGTATCACTTCTTCCAGCATTTGCAAAAAACGCGACCGATCTTGCTTGCTAAAACTTGCGCTACCTCCAGACATTTCGCCTAGTTCACGCAAATGCGCGTTTAGTGTACGATTAGCCACTACGTTGCCGATATTTTCCTGAGTAAACAATTTTCCTGTTGGCCCAACCACACTTGCTTTATTTTGTAAGCATCTTTGCGCAAGCAAAATATCAGCAGTAATGGCAATATCTCCGTCACCAACGCGTTCAGCAACCCAATCATCGGCAACATCTGGCCCCGATTCAACCAACACAATATGCACTTTCTGGTTATTGATTGGCCGCAAAAATCCATTGCTTACCAAATATACCTCAAGCCCGTGGCGCTGAGCTACACGCAACACTTCTTCTTTTACAGGGCATGCATCCGCATCAACATAAATATTTAGCATGGTTTTTACTTTTGCTTCAATTTCGATTGTTAACTATTGATATTACGCAAACAGAAGGGCACATTATCTTATAAGATTAAGATGCACAAACACTTCTCGATAAAACTACTGGTAGGCTTTTAAAGGCGATTTCAGACGAATGCAAATTATTCTCGAAGTGATTATTAGCCTACCCCCCCTACAAGAAAAACATCTTCATAATAGTTGACCGACTAGTCAACTATGTGTTATTACTAGAATTAAACGCATAACATATAGAGACAAAAATGGGACGCGCACCAACCAACACCAAAGCAAAGCTGATAGAAACCGCAACTGATCTTATTTGGCGCGATAGCTATGGCTCGGTGAGTGTGGATGAAATTTGCGCGCAAACTGGCGTAAAAAAAGGCAGTTTTTATCACTACTTCCCCTCCAAAGCACATTTAGCCCTCGAGACGATGGATTGGTGCATGGAGCAAACAAAACATCATTATGATGATATTTTTTCGCCCTCACGCCCTGCGATTGAACGTTTTGAGCTAATGGCAGAACATATTTATGAGCAGCAAGAAGAACGGCGAAAGCAGCTTGGTCACGTTTGTGGCTGCCCCTTTGCTACATTGGGCTCTGAGCTTGCCGCACAAGATGCAGACATAGGCAAAAAAATTTCAGGAATTTGCGCTAAAAAAACCGCTTATTATGAAAGTGCTCTACGTGACCTAGTAGCCAATGGTGACATCGCAGAAGATACAAATATTACACTCAAGGCTGAGGAAATCTTCGCCTTTATTATGGGGCAGCTTATTATGGCACGTATCAAAAATGATTTAAGCTTTGTAAAACACCATTTAAAGGCAGCAATTTTTGATTTAGTGGGCTTAGAAAAAGCCCCAATACTCGTAAAAACAAACTAATCAGTCAAATTAATATATTAATTTTAGAAAGAACGATAACGACCATGTCTAAATTAGGAATTATAAGTGCTCTAGGGCTAATTGCTGCAACTGTTATCTATATGAATCTAGATACCGTAACCGCGCAAGAAGCAGCACCAGCAGAACACGCAATGCCAGTAGAAGCTGTGCGTGTTTCACTTCAACAAAAGCAAGTATGGAAAAACTTTTCTGCACGCGTTGTGGCTGTAGATCAGGCTGAAATTCGCCCTCAAATTACAGGAATTATTACCGAGATATTGTTTGAAGATGGTCAACATGTTGATAAAGGACAGCTTTTATTGGTGATTGATCCGCGCCCATATGAAGCTGAATTAAGCAAAGCAAATGCAAGCCTAGCTTCAGCCGAAACGCAACTTTCACTCGCTGAGAAGGAATTTAATCGCGCGAAGAAACTGATAAAAACAAACGCCGTCTCTCAAAGTGTTTTAGATGAACGCAGTAATAGCGTTGCTATTGCCAAAGCGGCAAAACAACAAGCACTTGCGCTAGTAGAAGCAGCTGAAGTCAACCTTGACTATGCTAACATAAAAGCACCTATTTCAGGAAAAGTAAGCCGTGCTGAAATTACCGTTGGAAACTTGGTTCAATCTGGACAAAACGCGCCTATTCTAACCACCATCGTGGCAGACAAAAACATGTATGTTGATTTTGACATGGATGACCAAACTTATCTTGCCTTAGTGCATAGTAATAATATTGGCAATAATAATACATCGCTACCAGTAAAAGTGGATGCTGGATATAACACCACCTTAGATGGTTATATTCAAAGTTTTGATAATCACATCAACCCAACAACCGGTACAATTCGCGCCCGTGCATTACTCGAAAATAACAGCGAGCTTCTATTGCCGGGGATGTCTGTAGGCGTGAGAGTGGGTAAAAGTGATGAGAATAGCAATATTTTCATCTCTGAAAGAGCCATCGGCACCGATCAAGATCGTAAGTTCGTCTATGTGATCAATGATGAAAATCGCGCAATCTACCGCGAGGTCACACTTGGGCAAAGTGTGGATGGACAACGCATAATTCTGTCAGGATTATCCGAAAATGAAAAGGTTATAACCAGTGGTATTGCACGCATCAGACCAAACGCCTTGGTTACTGCCAGCATTGCCGAGCCGGCACCAGCCATCCCTGCTATCACTAAATTAGAGCCAGATGCTCCTAAAACAATTAGCGTTGTAGAATAATCATGAATATTTCCACCTTTTTTATTAACCGCCCCATTTTTGCAGGCGTTATCTCCTTCATCATCTTTATGGTGGGGTTGATGGCGATGTTTCAGCTTCCTGTCTCTGAATATCCAGAGGTAAGCCCACCTTCAGTGCAAGTGATGGCGCAATTTCCAGGTGCTAGCCCCTCTGTGATTGCAGAAACCGTTGCCACTCCACTTGAAGAACAAATTAGTGGTGTCGAGAATTTACTTTATATCAACTCGCTAGCATCCGCAGATGGCAGGCTTTCTATGACGGTAACATTTGCGATTGGTACTGATGTTGATCTTGCGCAGCAACTGGTGCAAAACCGTGTTTCGCAAGCAACACCAAGACTACCTGAAGTAACGCGCCAGCTTGGCGTATCTGTAGCAAAAAGTTCCCCTGATCTGACGATGGTGGTGCATCTAAAATCACCCAACGAACGCTATGATATGCTTTATTTGCGTAATTATGGCACGCTAAACATCAAAGATCAGCTTGCAAAAATCCCCGGTGTTGGCAGTGTTAGGCTTTTTGGTTCGGGCGATTATGCCATGCGTATTTGGCTAAATCCTGATCGTATTGCGGAGCGTCAACTTAGCCCACTCGAAGTGGTTCAGGCCATTCGTTCACAAAACATTCAAGTATCAGCAGGTATCATTGGTGGCCCTCCTTATACGGATGCAGCCCAAATGCAGCTTCCTATTAATGCGCGTGGTCGATTAGAATCACCTGAAGAATTTGAAAATATTATTATCAAAAGCGAAGAAGGCGGTGCCGTGACCCGCTTGAGCGATGTAGCTCGGGTAGATTTGGGCGCAGAAACCTATGCGCTACGTTCGCTCTTAGATAACAAGCCTGCCGTTGCGATTCCTATCTTTTCAGCTCCGGGTGCAAACGCATTAGAACTTTCTGCCAATGTACGCAAAACCATGGCGGAACTTAAAAAGAACTTCCCTGAAGATGTAGATTATAGCATTGTATATGACCCCACCGTATTCGTAAGCCATTCGATTGATGCCGTTATTCACACTCTGCTAGAAGCCGTCGCACTGGTAGTGATTGTGGTGATTATCTTCCTACAAACATGGCGCGCATCTATTATTCCGCTGCTGGCTGTTCCTGTTTCTATTGTGGGAACATTCGCTTTTATGCTGCCACTTGATTTTTCTATCAACGTACTTTCACTGTTTGGGTTGATTCTCTCGGTGGGAATTGTAGTGGATGATGCGATTGTGGTAGTAGAAAACGTAGAGCGTAACATTGAAGAAGGCAAGAATCCGCACGATGCCACCATGCAAGCCATGAAAGAGGTGACAGGACCTATTATCGCCACATCATTGGTGATTGCGGGCGTGTTTATTCCCATTGCATTTATTAGTGGATTAACGGGTATGTTCTACAAGCAATTCGCACTTACTATTGTGATTGCTACGTTCATTTCAACCGTAAACTCACTCACTCTAAGCCCTGCAATGGCGGCACTATTATTGAAGAAAAAAGAACATCAAACCGACGCTCTTACCAAAATAATAGATGGTCTATTTGGCTGGTTCTTTAAACTCTTCAATAAAGCTTTCCATAAAGGTCAACACGGCTATGCTAGTTTTGTACATGGAGCATCTTTACGTAAAGTGATTATGATGTTTGTATTTGGCGGGCTTGTGGCATCAACCTATGGCGTGTTTAGTCTCATCCCGAGCGGGTTTATCCCTTCACAAGATAAGCAATATCTCATTAGTTTTGCACAGCTTCCTGCTGGTGCAACGCTAGAACGCACCGAAGAAGTTATCAAACATATGGGCAACATTGCAATGAAAGAAAAAGGCGTACAAAGTGCCGTTCAATTTCCGGGGCTTTCCGTCAATGGCTTTGTAAACTCCTCCAGTGCTGGCATTGTGTTTGTGACCTTAGATGATTTTGAAGAGCGCGACTCGCCTGAGTTAAGTGCTGGCGCAATCGCAGGCAGGTTGCAAGCACAGTATAACACCATCGATGAAGCATTCATTGCCATCTTCCCTCCTCCGCCAGTCAGAGGTCTAGGAACAACGGGTGGCTTTAAGTTGCAAATTGAAGACCGTGCAGATTTGGGCTATCAAGCATTAGACAATGCACTTAAAGAAATTACGGGCAAAGCCTATGCAAGCCCAGCACTCACAGGTGTATATTCAAACTATAACATTAATGTACCACAGCTTTATGCTCAACTTGATCGCACCAAAGTGCAGCAATTGGGGCTTTCTGTAGATGAAGTGTTCCGTACTATGCAAATCTATTTGGGCTCTTTTTATGTGAACGACTTTAACCAGTTTGGTCGCACCTATCAGGTGGTTGCACAGGCTGACAAAGAATTCCGCGCTGTGCCTGAAGATATTTTAAGGCTAAAAACCCGCAACCAACATGGCGACATGGTGCCGCTTGGTAGCGTGATTGAAGTGCAAGAAAGCTTTGGTCCTGAAATTGCAAGCCGCTATAACGCCTATCGTTCGGCTGATTTGAATGGCAGCCCAGCACCGGGTTATTCGTCTGGTCAGGCACAGGCAGAAATTGAACGCATCTTGAATGAAAGCTTACCTGCAGGTTTTGAATTTGAATGGACGGAACTTACCTATCAGCAAATTTTGGCAGGCAACACCGCTGTCTATATTTTCCCGCTATGTATTTTCTTCGTATTTTTAATTTTAGCCGCGCAATATGAAAGTTTTACCCTGCCACTGGCCGTTATTATGATTGTACCGCTAAGCGTACTTTCGGCACTATTGGGAGTCTATCTAACAGGCGGGGACAATAATATTTTCACGCAAATTAGTATCTTCGTTCTGGCGGGGCTGGCATGCAAGAATGCGATTCTAATCGTAGAATTTGCACGAGAGCTAGAACATCAAGGGCGCTCTGTTTTATCCGCTGCTGTAGAGGCATCGCGCCTTCGTTTGCGCCCAATTTTGATGACATCCTTTGCCTTCATTATGGGCGTTCTGCCACTTGCACTCAGCACAGGCGCAGGGGCGGAAATGCGTCAAGCCATTGGTGTCGCGGTATTTTCAGGCATGTTAGGGGTCACTTTATTTGGTCTTATTTTTACACCCGTTTTTTATGTCATGCTAAGACAGCTAGAATTAAAACTTAGTGGCAAACATTACGGCATTGAAGGAAGCTAAGCCTATGCAAAAATTTCTTATATTTATTTCTATGTTTCTTGCTAGTGCTTGCAGTGAAAGCCTAGTGTTTGAAGACCCAAAAAAACCCACATCATGGCAAGCTGCTGAACTTAGTAGCACAGAGTTAGTTGCCGCTGAAAAACTCAATAAATGGTGGACACGTTTTGAAGATGAGTCGCTCAATCGACTGATTGACACCGCGCTTCAAGACAGCCCCGACAGAAAGCTAGCTGCATCGCGCATAATAGAAGCACGAGGTATACGCAAAGCCACAGAATCCTCTTTGTTTCCACAAATTGGTGCATCTGCATCCGCAGGCAGACAAGATCAAGGCTTTAGCGGCGTATCGTCTGACTCTTTTTATGAAGCAGGCTTTGATGCCTCTTTTGAACTCGATATTTTTGGCGTCAATCGTAAAAATATTAGTGCTGCTGATGCTTCTATTTTACAACGTGAAGCACTCTTTCATAACGTAAGCCTTACGCTGATTGCTGATATTACTCGAAACTATATTGAGTATCGCACATCACAAAATCTCTATGCTATTGCACAGAAAAACTTAGAGTCACAAGAAAACACCCACAGACTTATTACGGATTTAAACCGTATTGGCTCTGCTCCTAGTTTAGATGTAGAACGCTCAAATAACTTAGTAAACACCACACGCGCCTCTATTGCAAACTATCAACGCGAAGCCAAAAATGCACGATTAAGACTCAGTGTGCTGGTTGGTCAACTACCCGAGGCGGTAGCTAAACTAATAGACGATAAAACCAACATTCCAGAAACAGATTCCTCGCCAATGCTAATGGCACCTGCATCGGTACTGACCAACCGCCCAGATATCAAAGCTGCGAGTGCCTATCTTGCACAAAATTCGGCTTTATCTGAAGCGGCAGCCAGAGCCATCTTCCCAACTACTACCATCAGTGGCTTTTATGGCATTGCCGATAATGCTTTGGTGAACTCTACCAATGTTTGGAACTTAGCGCTTGGCACTGCTGTTTCGCTGCTAGACTTTGGACGCATTCAGGGAAATATTGATGCATCTAAAGCCAGAGAACAACAAGCCTTTGAGCTCTATCGCAAAAGCATTATTAACGCTGTGTCTGAAGTGGAAACTGCCCTAACTGACTATACCCACATCAAACAGCAATATGCATCGCTTGAGAAAGCTTATAAAAGCGCTGAAAAAGCACTTAGCCTTTCTAAACAACTTTTCAGAGCAGGCGAAATCTCCTTTCTCGATGTGCTAGATTCGGAGCGCAGTGCCAACAACGCAGAAGCTAATATGGTTCATGCAAAATCAGCACAAGCTCAGAGCCTTGTCAGATTATATAAAGCGTTGGGCGTTTACTAAGTTTTCTACAGATAAATTTGCTCAACCCCATTTTCTTGCACGTCTTTGAGACGGAATGCTGTAAACTTTGATGCAACTATAGTTTTCAAGGGAGTTAATTCTGTTAAGATGAGCAATTATTATCCAGAGAAAACTTATATCCATTAAACTATTGCCATATCAAAAATAATTGATACTCACTAAATGAGACAATCATCATTAAACAAAACATCATTTTTAAGATAATTTACGCAATTTTTGAACCATTGAATATTGTTAAGCGAGCACGTTATATGAATCATAAACATCCTCTAAATCCAGAACAATTTGGCACGCTGCTTGGCATTGCACCAGGAGAGGTTAAAGTATACTCATCCCATTACGACTCACTTAAACCAGAGGAAATGCAAAACCGTGATGACTTCAAATATTATTACGATGGGGTTTTTATGGGCTATAAATGGCAGTGTGTTGAGCTTGCTCGTCGCTGGCTATACACAGTAAATGGCTATGTCTTTGACGATGTGCCCATGGCTTACGAAATTTTTGGTATCGATTACTTTAGGAATCCTAAAAATGGCACAAAGCTTAAAGCACACTCGTTCGAAAATGGCTCAAAACGACTACCTGAAGTAGGATGCCTACTAATTTGGGATGAGCAAGGCGAATTTGATGTGACTGGCCACGTAGCGGTGATTACAGAAGTGCTGGATAACTGTGTACGCATTGTCGAGCAAAACACCGATCATCACCAATGGGGAGATCGCAGCTGGGCACGTGAATTACCGCTGATTAAAGACTCAGAGGGTGGCTACACAATACGCTGCACCTATCCCGATACGCATATTCTTGGCTGGGTAATACAGACTGAAGACGACACTCACGCGCATACTGTTCAAAAAGTACGCAAATCCTATGCACGCCTACTGCCCCGCAAGCTCGATAAGCAAAAAGCAGAATGGCTTGATATAAGCGATCCAGTACAAAAAGCATTCGTAGAAGCAATGGAAGGTCATACGCTTGCCTCATCTCCTGAAAATGAAGGCCGTTACTTCCTAATGAGTGAAACAGCAAAAGAACGGCTTAGAAAAGCAAGCAACGAGTTGCACGAAATGTTTTTAAAAGCCACCGAATTTGTGATGGAAAATCCAGAATTTCTGGAGAAGTTCAACTTTCCTGCTGCGCTGATTCCACGTATCGAAAAAAGCTGGCATAAC
>CAYGPX010000027.1:0-5350 GCA_964351935.1 uncultured Rickettsiales bacterium
CACCCCTTGCCGCTAAAAATTAGCCGAATTGCGATAAGGCCGCCGCGAGGTGACCAAACTGGCCGTCCAAAGCGACCACTTCCAAAACTGATACGTTTTACGCCACTGCCGTTTGCATTCATTATGTAAAGTTGCTGCGAGCCACCTCTATCAGAGTTGAAAACGATGTGCTTGCCGTCAGGCGAATAGCTTGGAGAGGTGTCAATCGCTGGGTTTTTGGTGAGCTGCGTGGTTTTGTGATCGCGGAAGCGATAGGTCACAATTTCACTGTCTCCTCCAACTTCAAGTGACATGATGGCAGAGTTGCCATCGGGTGAAAAACGAGGGGCAAATGACATGCCGGGAAAGTTGCCTACTACTTTGTCTTTTCCGGTGTCAATGTTGCGTAGGTGCACTTGTGGTACTGCGTCCGCATAGGACATGTAGATCACTTCTTGTGCGTTAGGCGAAAAGCGAGGAGTGAGTACTAAATAAGTACCATCGGTTAAATAGCGGTGGTTTGCGCTGTCTTGATCCATAATGGCAAGGCGTTTGACGCGCTTATCTGCAGGGCCTGTTTCTGCAATGTAAACGATACGCGTGTCAAAATATCCGTCTTCACCTGTTAGGCGAGAGTAAATTTCATCCGAAATAAGGTGAGAGATACGTCGCCAGTTGTTGGGATGCGTGGTGAAGGCTTTTCCGGCAACTTGTTGCTCTGCAAAAACATCCCACAAACGAAATTCTACATCCATTTCTGTAGGGCCTCGGCCGATAATGCCGCCTGTCATAAGGCCAGATGCGTCAATTCTGCGCCAGTCACCAAAGACGGGAATGGTGAAGTTGCTTTGTATCTCTTGTAAGAAAGCACCTTTGGGAATGGAGCGAAATAAGCCTGAGCGTTCTAAGTCTGCAGCCACAACCTGGCTGATGGCATCCCCTAGTTTTGAATCTTCTTCGCTGACGCCGGGAAGGGCTGGTAGAGCCACGGGGAGTGGGTCAGCATTGCCGCGTGTAATGTCAATTTCAATCACAGCATGTGAAGAAAAAGGCAGTAGCGTATAAAGTAAAACTGCAGCAGTTGGCAAGAAGCGTGTATGTTTCATGGTAGTTCTCATGTGTCCCATTCCGAATAAGTGTTGGAATTATAGAGTTATCCTACGAGGTCTCAAGCAAAAAGAAAGAGTAAGTGCCGATTGTGTTTTTTAGGCAATATGTACGGCTTTTATGTTTACAAACTCACGGATACCAAAGAGTGCAAGTTCGCGCCCATAGCCGCTTTCTTTGATGCCACCAAAAGGTAGGCGTGGGTCAGACTTTACAAAGTCATTTACAAAGCAAGCTCCGGCATTTATGTCGTTGCGAGCGATAGATTCTCCGCGAGCTAGGTTTTCCGTGAAGATGGCGCTTCCGAGCCCAAAATGTGTATCGTTAGCAATGCGGATGGCGTCCTTTTCATCTGTTGCGCGAATGATTGAGGCCACAGGGCCAAAAAGTTCCTCGTGATAAGCGGGAGTATCGGGTGTGACATCAGCAAGAATGGTAGGTGGATAAAACGCACCTGCGCCTTCGGGAATTTTACCACCTAGTAAGCATTTTGCGCCTGTGGCAATAGATGCAAGCACTTGCTTGTGCAAACTCTCACGTAAAATGGTGTTGGCTTGTGGGCCGATATCAACCGTTTCTTCGAGTGGGTTTCCCATTTTTAGTTGGCTCATTTTTTCACTAAAAATAGCTAAAAACTGATTATAAATGCTATCCACCACGATAAAACGCTTGGCGGCGATGCAGCTTTGCCCTGCATTAATCATGCGGCTTTTAACGCAGGCTGCGGCTGCTTTTTCTAAATTGGCATCTTCAAGGATGATGTAGGGGTCGCTTCCGCCCAACTCGAGGACTGATTTTTTAAGGCATTCGCCTGCAGTTTTTGCAACAGCGCGGCCTGCCTCGGTGCTGCCTGTTAAGGTGACGGCACGTATGTGCGGGTGACGAATAATGCTTTCTACTTCTTTACCAGACACAAGCACGGTGCGAAATAAATCAACGGGTGCGCCTGCTTCTTTAAAAACTTCTTCAATGGCGAGGGCGCAGCCGCACACATTAGAGGCATGTTTGAGGATGGTACTGTTGCCTGCCATCAGTGTGGGTGCGGCAAAACGAAACACCTGCCAAAAAGGAAAATTCCACGGCATTACAGCTAAAATTACCCCCAGCGGCTGGAAGGTGATAAAGCTTTTGCCGCTATCGAGTGTGACAGCTTCGTCATCTAAAAATTGCGCGCCATGCTCGGCATAATAGCGGCAGACCCATACGCATTTTTCAATTTCACTGATACCTTCTTTGAGCAGCTTCCCCATTTCATCGCTCATGAGGCGCCCATAGCGCGCTTTGTTTTTCTCTAGCACATCGGCCACGCGATTGAGCAATGCTGCGCGCTCAGAAAAATCGGTGGCCTTCCATGTTAGGAAGGCTTGGTGTGTCTGCTCGATAATGGCATTTATTTGCGCTAGGTCATAAGCTTCGTAGCGCTGAATAAGTGTGTCGGTGGTTGGGTTGGTGGAGTGCATGGTTCAGTTACAGTGTTTGGGTTATAGGTTTTAACTATTACTTATCTTCTGGTAACCAAAAAGGGCAAGTTTCGAATGACTTCGCTTTGCTCCTAAGTTGCTCAGTTTTCGCTGTTCAATTCCGCCATTAGCTCTGTCCATTCGCGTTTGCTCATACCAGAGTTTTCTTGCTCAACTTTTTCGCCTTTTAGCATGCGGCGCACAACATCCATACCCTTGCCTGAAATGCTTGTAGCTTGTGCACGATGATCCATAAATGCGCCGTAAGCAATCGGCACCCATTTTTCGACTATTTCAAGCATCTTTTGGGCAAAAATACGGATTTCGTATTGTGCATGGCTATCAGCACGCAAATGCAAGAAGTGCAGCAGGTTATGCAAATCAATCTTCCAATACCATTGGGTGTAGATGTTGATTGGTAAGTTCATACGGGCTAGCTCGCGGGCGATGCCTTGGCGGCTTTCGTCAAGCACGTTACCTTGTGCATCTTCGTTCATCAACTCTTGATAGTGCGCGTAGCACTGATCGGAATCAGCTTTGAAAATTTCAATCACGCGCGCTGCTTCTTCTTTGCTCAGCTTCACTTCACCACGGCCTTGGTGGTTGGCAGTGGATTGAGCGGCCAATTCTTCAGGCTTTGGAATATAGAATTCTTTATCAAGCACTGAATAGCGTGCAGAATATTCATTCACATTGGCGGTGCGGTGGCGAATCCACTGGCGTGCTACAAAGATTGGCATTTTTAGATGAAATTTAATTTCGCACATTTCAAACGGAGTGGTGTGCTTGTGGCGCATGAGGTAGTTAATCAGTCCTGCGTCTTGATTTACTTGCTTAGTGCCCTTGCCATAAGAAACACGTGCAGCTTGCACAATGGCAGCATCGTTGCCCATATAATCTACAACACGGATGAAGCCGTGATCCAACACTGGGATAGCTTCATATAAAATCTCATCAAGTGCGGCGACTGTTGGGCGTAGCGTCTGTGATGTTTCGCTGCGAAGTGCGTTGATTTCTTGTTTTTGTAAATCATTTAACGGCATAAGCGATGTCTCCTTCGTTATCTGGTATTAATAGCATAACTAAAAAAAAGCACATTGCCAGCCGATTTTGTGTAAAAGCCTATGAAAAATTACATGGATGTCATTTGCTTTCTGTGTGTGTGCTTGCTATAATAAAAGGGTCGTTTAAGACTATGGCAATAAATGGCGGTTTGGAATAAGCGAAATGGACCCGGGGGCGGTACCCGGCATCTCCACCAAGCAAATCCCCTAAATTAGGGCTGTTTGTTTGGTGGGGATGAAACAGGATCGACATGCGTAATAAAGAAGCAGTTTTTGCCCGGTATGATATCGCCGTGATGAATCAACATAAAGTAAATGCTAACGATAACTTCGTAGCTGCTAATGACAACTTTGAAGTTGAAGCTCAGGCTTTGGCTGCATAATATGTCATTAACGCGGATCGGGGGGTGCCGGGCAACAGAAAGCCCCCCAATATTATTTTTCTCCTTACGATGTGCTCCAAAAAGTGCAAGTTCGCCTTGATTTTGCTTGAATCTGTTGTTGTAACCCTTTATCAACAAGGCGTTGGGATAGGTAAAAACACTGTAAATGATGAGTGATACATGAGTGAAGAATTTATTGATTATGGGCAATTGATTGATGATGCAATGCATGTGATTGTGCAGAAGGCATTAAAGCGTGTTGAAAAAGAAGGCTTGCCTGGTAGTCATCACTTCTTTATCTCGTTCCTGACAGAATTTCCGGGAGTTGAACTTTCCAAAAAGCTGCGTGAAAAATATCCGGAAGAGATGACAATCGTATTGCAATATCAGTTTGATGGCTTGATTGTAGAAGAAGAAGGCTTTGAGGTGTCGCTCAGCTTCGATAATGTAAAAGAGAGAGTCGTTGTGCCTTTTGCAGCACTCACTGCTTTTGCGGATCCGAGCGTGAAGTTTGGTCTTCAGTTCCGTCATATTGATTTGGAAGAAGAGTTGGATGACGACGAACTAGAAGCGTTGGGTGAACTAGAGGAGTTGGAAACGCCTCCTCCTGCAAGTGGTCAAAACAACAGCGAAGAAGGTAAAGCAGGTACTACTTCTTCAGCTAAAAAGAAGAAGGCTACCAAGAAAACTGCTGCCAAAGATGGAAATATTGTGAGTTTAGACTCTTTCCGTAAAAAATAATTACCGTCTTCATCAAGTGGCGTGATTTTTCAGGTTTCATTTTTGCGGTTGAAAAAAAACAATATATATAAGAGAATAGTCGTCATAACGGCATTGGCACTACTATATATAGTGTTTTCAACGAGGTTTTTCAATGTTGTAGCACGTTAATAAGGGCAGGGAGCTCGAATCGCTAGTGGATAAGGATATAACAGGTCAGAAGCAAACCACGGCTGATCCTCAAGTAAAAAATGAGGTGATACGGAATTCTGCGCCTGAAAATCCTAACGTAGCTAAGGCAGCGCCTGCATCTTCTGCATATACACCTCAGCCAAAAACATCAACGGTTGTATCATCGCCTCCACCAAATACTGCAACTACAACAACTTTGCCAAGCGCAGCAACGCCTGCTCCGCAACAGCCCGTCGCATCTCAAGCTAAGGCTGCGGGTGCAAGTCAGGCTGCGCCACCTGTAAGAGCGCCGATGATAGAAAAAACTCTTCCACTTGGGCAGCGGTTGTTAAAGCAGGGGTTGATTTCGAAAGATCAGTTGCAAACAGCACTCAAAGAGCAAGAAGGAAAGCAGGGAAGCCAGAAAAAAATGCTTGGTGCATTGCTGGTTGAGATGGGCTTTATT
>CAYGPX010000027.1:5360-11396 GCA_964351935.1 uncultured Rickettsiales bacterium
CTTTAGGTGAGGCGCTGACGGAAAGCTCTGGTGTTAAGCATTTTGATCACCGAAAAGCGGTGCTTGACCCTAATTTAATTAAGAAAATTCCTAGAGAAACGGCAATAAAATGTAAAGCGGTGCCTGTTTCTTTAGAGGGACATTCTATTAGTGTCGCCATTAATGATATTTATAATATTATGGCGATTGACCAAATAAGAAGGTACTTTCCCGCCAATTATAAGATTGTTCCGGTCTATTGTACCGAATCTGATTTGCTGGAAATTATCGATCAGTATTACGGTTATGAAATGTCTATTGAAGGCATTTTGCGTGAAATAGAAACGGGCGTGGGTGAAAAAAGTAAACTTAGCGGTGAAGTTGAAGGTTATGTTAACCCAACAGTGCGCTTAGTTGATTCAATCCTGATTGATGCTATTAAGCGTGGCGCCTCAGATATTCACTTCGAGCCAGAAGGCTCTTTTTTACGTTTGCGTTATCGTATCGATGGAAAGATGCTCCAGATACGTTCGTTTCATAAGGAATATTGGGCAGCAATTGCTGTGCGCATTAAAATTATGGCGAGCATGAATATTGCCGAAACACGTCACCCTCAAGATGGACGAACAACCTATTACGTCTCAGGAAGGGAGGTGGATTTTCGTGTTGCAACGCACCCCACGGTGCATGGCGAGAACATCGTGATGCGTATTTTGGACAAGCAAAAAGCGCTTGTGCCGCTCGAGCAGCTCGGATTTAGTGAAAATAATGATAAGTTGCTACGTAAGCTGCTAAAGCGGCCGGAAGGAATTATTATCGTTACCGGTCCAACAGGAAGTGGTAAAACCACCACGCTTTATTCAGTGCTTAACTATATTAACGATGTTGATCTTAATATTATGACATTGGAAAACCCGGTGGAATACCAATTGCCAATGATTCGTCAATCAGACATTCGTGAAGAGCATGGGATGGACTTTGTCAGTGGTATTAAATCGCTTTTACGTCAAGATCCTGATGTTATTTTCGTGGGCGAGGTGCGTGATGAGTCAACTGCAACCATGGCAATGCGTGCAGCGATGACAGGTCACCGTGTATTTACAACACTGCATACGAACGATGCATTGGCGGCAATTCCTCGCTTAATTGATATTGGTATTCCACCGCATCTTTTAGCTGGTTCGTTAATTTGCACAATGGCGCAGCGCCTTATAAGAAAGTTGTGTACTTCCTGTAAAGAGGAGAGAAAGGCAACTGCTTCCGAATGTAATATATTAGGTGTGGATGCCGCAAATCCGCCTACTATTTTTGCACACAAGGGGTGTCCTCGCTGTACTGGAACAGGATATAAAGGACGGGTGGCAGTGAATGAGATACTACCTATTGATCGAGAGATGGATGAATTAATCGCAACGAATGCAACAAGACGTGCTATGATTACGCATGCATTGGAAAAAGGTTTTATACCAATGGCTATGGACGGGATTGATAAAGTGCTCGCTGGGATAACGGATGTAGAAGAATTGGTGCGTACGATTGATATGACAGAAAAACTATAAAAAAGGCGAAGGCATGCCACAATATAATTATATATCACTAAACGAAAAAGGTCGAAAAATACGTGGCACCATGTCGGCTGCGAATGAAGTTGACCTTGAGGAAAGATTGAAGGGAATCGGGCTTGATATTATTGAAGCAAAAGTAGCCCGTACCAAAGGTGGCTCAGCATTTGCGGGTTCAATAAAAGAAGAAGACCTTATTGTGATATGTATTCATCTGGAGCAGTTAGAAAAAGCAGGCGTTCCTATTTTGGATGCGATTACAGATTTGCGTGATACGGCTGATTCCTTGCCGCTCAAAAATCTGATGGCAGAAGTTTATGAGAGCATCAAAGGTGGTAAAATGTTATCTGCTGCACTGGCAGAACACCCTAAAGTATTCTCTAAAGTATTTACAAGCTTAATTGGTGCTGGTGAAAAGACGGGTAACTTGCATGAGGTGTTTTTTCATCTGGCAAAGCACTTAAAGTGGACGAATACTATCCGAAGAAAGATTAAAAAAGCTATCTATTACCCTACATTCTTATTAATACTAATGATGGGCATCACATCACTGATGATGGCTTATGTTATCCCTAAATTATCAAAGTTTTTAACAGCCCAAAGCTTTGAATTGCCGATATATACCAAGGCGTTAATTTCTACATCAGACTTCTTTGTAGACTATTGGTATCTGGTCATAATATCGCCAATATTTATTGTTATTGCGGTAAAGATTTTAATAAAATTGTCAGAAGATATTGCCTATAATGTGGATATGATAAAGCTATCGTTGCCTTGGTTTGGCATTACTATACGCAAAATTGAAATGGCAAGATTTTGTCACTTTTTTGCTCTTACATACCGCAGTGGGTTAGGCATTATTCAGTGCTTGGATATAGCACAAAGTGTGCTCAATAATCGTGTCATAAAAGAAGGAGTGGCTACGGTTAGAAGAAGCGTGATGGAAGGGGCTTCGTTAACAGATGCATTACGTGTGTCTAACCAACTTCCTAACTTAGTGATTAGAATGTTTAAGATTGGTGAAGAAAGTGGTAACCTTGATTCAACGCTAGAAAATGTTAACTTTTTCTATGATAGAGAAGTAGAAGATTCGGTAAATAACATGATTGGTGTGATACAGCCTGCACTTACTATCATTATGGGTGGCCTTATGCTGTGGATATCCATAGCTGTATTTGGACCTTTATATAACAGCTTTAGTCAAATGAGTTTCTAATGTTTGCTTTTGGTCGCAGAGAAAGATTTGTACTGCTGATTGGTGAGCATGGGGCAATTTTATCGCTATTTGTTGGGAAAAAACTTGAGAAGAGGTTATTTTCTCCGGGAACTTCGGTAGGTGATCGTAGAGAGTTTAATGCACTGCTGCAAAAATATACGCAAGTGCCAATCGTAATTCTACTTGATATTATGGATCAAACATATACACAGCAAACATTGCCTGCTGTAAGTATGTTTAGTGTAGAAAAACTTGTAAAGAAACGCCTTCAA
Organism: uncultured Rickettsiales bacterium; assembly: GCA_964351935.1. Classification (GTDB taxonomy): domain Bacteria; phylum Pseudomonadota; class Alphaproteobacteria; order Rickettsiales; family CAYGPX01; genus CAYGPX01. The sequence continues at coordinate 8,390 of CAYGPX010000027.1, forward strand.
CGCGACCTTGATCAGAATGATATTAATGGCGCTCTCTCGCTTGGTAGGGAAAAAGGTGGCCGAAAAGATTGGAAGTATCTTTTTGTTTCTGTCACTCAAACCGAAACGTTGCGTGAGTGGATAGAATATGTCGTTTCGTTGCCAAATCCTTTTCAAGGAATATTCTTGTTACCAATAGAATCGGCTTCTGTAGCGGTAAAACTCCCCTTGGTAGATAAAGAAAGTAAAGCGGAGGATAGTGACTGGAAACTTTTAGTCAGCCATCACAAGGTAAGTGGTATTCGTCAGACAGTTGTGCATAAAGGGAAAACTATCTTTTCCCGCCTCATTATGCCGGGAAAAGAAAATATGCCTGAACTGCTTGCCGGATATATTGAGCAAGAGACGCTCAACACAGTAGAATACTTAAGTAGATTATCATTTGCAGAAGAAAGTAAGCTGAATATTACACTAATAGTCAGTAAAGAAATAAAAGAACATTTACAAAAAAACCGTATTCAAGACCACTATGTTGAAGTGCTTACGCCGCATGAAACAGCACAAGCCTTTGGTTTAAACGAAATTAGTGAAGAAAATGATAAGTTTGCAGACATATTTTTTGCGGCGAGCTTTTTAGACTCTAAGCCTCAATTAAGACTTTATACACCAGAGACCAAGCAGCTTGTGATGATGACATCTCTGGCGCAGTACTCGACATTGGCGGTGGTGATGATTTCGCCTATACTGGTTGGGCTAAGTCTTTATACTGGATATGGTATATTTAGTATAAAACAAAGTATCAAAACGCTTGAAAACGAGAAAGCTGACATAGAAGCAAAATGGAAGGTGGTGCAAGAAAGTGGGGGATATGATATCGATGAGGCTACGCGCATCACAAACATTGTCCAGTTGCATACAAAGCTTACAAACGCTTCTGAATCACCACTCCCATTTTTTGAGAAAACCAAAGTTGCGATACAAACCGAAGCATTGGTGAAATCGATACAATGGAGTTACAACCAAAGTTTTGACCCTGAGAAGAAGACTGAAAGGATGTCTGTTAAGTTTGATATGGAGTTCCTTAATAGGGGGACGAATATTGATACGTTGTTCAGTAATTTTGAGGCGTTTTCTCGAAGGCTCAAGCGCGAATTTAAAGATTACGAACTCAGCCATACCAAATTACCAGATAAAATTACCTTGGGGCAAGAAACAGGTATTATAAATTTGCAAGTTACTATTACAGATAAGCTAAATGGAAGGGAGGAGTAGTCACTATGATACTTACCCAATTTCGCAATAAGCTGATTCTGCGAGGCACAATTTATGCTCTAATTCTAGGAACATTGGTTGCGTCTTATTCATTTTTAGTCTCGATAGAAACTGAAACAGATCAGAAACATAAGTGGCTGAAGAACGATATTAACTCGTTACGTTCAAAAATAAATAATCTTGATGAACAAAAAGTTGAATTGGCAAATGCTGTTGAAATTTGGAAGGTGCTTACAGAAGAACAAAAAGCACTTTCTGGTATACAAATAACGCAAGCAGAACAGGTGCTGCAAAAACTATATAAAGAGTTCTTTCTAGATAATGTGAGTACTACTTTCTCAAAACCTGCCTTGTTAGACGTTAAAGACATGCAAAAAAATATGGTAGAGGTGGAGGTAAGCGATAATAATGTAATGTCATTTTCGGCTTACAGCGACAATCAGGTCTATGGATTTATTGCAGCTCTTCAGAATGAATTTCCAGGTTATGTAAAAATTACTGAACTCAAAATAAATAGGCTAGAGCTTCCTTCTCCATCTGCGCTGCGTTTGATATCAGAGGGAAAAGTACCAATGCTTGTACAAGTGAATATTGGCTTTACGTGGTACGCACTCAAAAAACCTAATGAGCAGGAAAATCAAGGTGATGAGGTATCGCAGTGATAAAACCTGTTAAAATATTTTTCCAGATGAGCTTGCTGAGTGTTTGCGCAATAACTGTAGCGGTTGCACAAGAGGTACAAGAAGAAAATAATGTAAGACCTGAATTGCAATTGAGTAGCTTGATGTTTTTGGAGCAGGATATAGAGCTTATTGAAAAAGCTGAGAAATCTAGAGATACTAAGGTTCCTATCGAAATTTTACTGCCAGATATTTTTAATAAAGCTGTGCCTCAGATTAGCAGACGCTCTACTGCAATTGTGCCAGATGTGCCCTCTGATTTAAATCCAAGAAATGAACCAGAGCAAGTATATCAAGAGCCAGTAGAGGCTTTAAACCCTGCAGATACGCCAATTTATTATCTGCGCTCTATTTTGTATTTTTCGCCAGAGAACTGGACGGTATGGATGGGAGATAATAAAATATCTTCTTCAGATGAAAGCTATGAAATAACAGACGAAGTTTATGGTGTTATAAGTATTTTAAGTGTAGAGCCAAGAAGGATTGTTGCACTGTGGGAAGATTTTCCGCCTGAGATGATTCAGCCAGAATATAAAGATAATGCACTTAATTTAGATAATGATCTTTATGCCAGTGAAGATATGCAAATGGTCTATGACGCAAAGAAACAAAAGCTTGCCTTTATCCTGCAGCCAAATCAGGCGATTATCCCTTATCTTTTGTCTGTAACAGAAGGAAAAAACAATGCGAATTTAATGTTGTTTGGTGCAACCCAGCAACAGCCACCTGAAGAAGAGCAAGCGCAGCCATTGAATGTAGGAACGGTAACGTTAGAAAACGTGACTCCAGCTAAGAAACTTCCTGCAGGTGATGCTTCGCAGACAGAGCAACAAAAAAGGAATATGGAAAACTATATGAAGCAAATTGATTTGTTGCAGGGCGTGCTAAAGCAGATTAATTAATTTCTATAGTGAGAAAATTTAAAGCTTTTGTAATAAGCAAAGAATAAAGGAAATGAAAAATGAGTGTTTCAGCTTTGAAGAAGGATAAGAATATAAGCCCAATGCAGGTGGATCAAGTTAGTAAAAGCTTTGGTGCTCACCAAGTGCTGAATAAAATCTCTTTAGAAGTGAAAT
>CAYGPX010000028.1:0-11327 GCA_964351935.1 uncultured Rickettsiales bacterium
CCCTATTGCTACGAAAATGGTGAAAGGTTTCTTACAAGAAGATGGTGTCACCTCGATGGGGCCAATTGCTGATAATCCGGCTATTTTGATGATTCGGGCATTCAAACCGGCCGAGCATTATAATGCCAACGAGGTTGGTATCAGTCACAATGGCAAGAAACTTGTCAGTGGGGGAATGGAGTTCAGACAAAAAGTGCCTGCTGAAGGTGGGGTTGCGTGTTGCACGGAAAGCTCCATAGATGAGATAAAAGCGTTTGTGCATCACGCATTTGGCACCGCACCTGATGATTCTGAACTGGTCTTTTCTTTGCCGGTGAATGTTCGCTGGGATGATGAAGGGGAAAACTGGGTGATGGTCAACGATGAGGGTGATGATATTAAAGAGCCTATGACCTTTGAAGAGCGTGTATCGCAAGTTTATTTGGATGAAATAAATAAAATAAATAAAGAATCCGGTGGAAGACACGCCTATGTGATGAATCTTGAAGATACTGCACGCTACATGCATTATGGTCAAACACCCCAAAAATCAGGATATGATTATCTTGATCCGGCCAAAAAAAGGGCGATTGCTTCACCAAACCTGATAGGTGATTTTTGGGGTGATACAATGGCGCAGGCGAGAACAACCTCAATTTTGCGGGCAGCTGAGCCTGATAGAGATGGTCAATATCCGATTTGCTCAATTGAACTAACCACTGGCGGTACTAACCCCTCGCATTACGAGCAGCAAATTATGACTGGGGTTAGTCTTCACAGTATGGTTAACCTGATAAGCGGCCAGCAATTATTGCTACGTGATTCGGGTAACGCATTTGATGCATTTGTAGCCGATATGATGGACAAGGCCTTAGCAGAAACATCAAGGCTTGTGCCTTATGATAAAAGCCGTTTTCGAAGAGAAGATGCAGCACCTACCAGCATGCAGGGCTTCTATTATGAATTTATGGCAAAGCTGATTGCAAACATCAAAAGTGAAGAAACTCAAGTAGCATTTTTCAAAAAGCATTCGACGAAGGAACCTGGCATTAATATTGATAGATTCAAGGTTGATTCAACACTATTTTCTCCTCGTGAAGGTTCAGTAGAAAGGCTGCAGCGAAAAAGCGATTTAGCGCATGCCATGGCTACTGCTGTTTTTAGAGAAATGGGCATAACACCCGAAAAGCTAAACGGGCTTGAACGTCAAATGGATCAGTTTAGACTAGAGGAAATAGACACTATTGTAGATGGTCTGGAGTTACCAGTAGAACAACCTAAAAAATGGACTAAAGGTAATAAAACTGTGACGGAGCCAACAAAAGCTGAATTGGCCACAAAATGGATGACTGCACTATCAAAGCTATATGATAGGAAAACACAGTTAGGCATTGATGATCCTTTTGAATTGCCAGAATGCATGACTCCCAAAGGAATTAATGCAAAGTCATTAGTGAGTATCGGCCTTGGCTTGACGGAATCTTCAGGGGAGGCTCAAACTTTTCATTTACGTCAGGTAATTCGAGGCTATGGCTATCAATTTAAGCCCGGTGCTCATAATCCTGTGGTACCGCAGCTTGCCCATAAAGCAGTGGCAATTCTTCAAGTCACTAGCGGATATTTTCCTTATCCTGCAGCTGCTACGGTTGGCAAACTAGGTGAGGTAAGTAAGCTTGACGAAGACCAAGAAAATGCACTTATGGCTTCACCGGAAGTGAGAGAATTGCTACTAGAAAAGCTGGAAGCATGTGATAATGAGGCTGAAACAGATACGGTTTTGGATAAGGCGTATCAAGCTGCGCGCAAGAGTGGTGACAATCCAGAAATTTTCTTGGAGGAGATGAGAAAAGCTTTTCAGAGTGAGGGTGGGGTTATAGTAAAAGGCAGATATTAAAGCCATAAAGTAATATAATAGCTGAGGCCGGAATGTTAACGCCTTCCGGCCTCAGCGCAATCAAATTATAAACTGTTGCCTTATCAGTCTATGCGGGCGGTTGTAGCTTAACCAATTATTCTAAGATATATAATATTAAGACTGGTAGTAAAAATACACTACCAAAAGTTAAAAACCGGTAGGTTGAGAAAAGTTCGAAGCAGACTACAAGCGCCGCCATTTTCTGGCATTGGTTACAGATTTGAAAAGCTGTAACCAAAATACTGTTTAGTTACTTTTATTTCCAAATAAAAGCTGTTGAGCTTCTTGGCTTAAATCAATTATATCAAAAACTTCATTTTGTGTGCTTTCAAGATTGCTATTAAGTTGCGTAGCATCACGCTGACTAAGATTTAAGTTCCTAGAACTGTAATAATTATCGGTATATAACAAATCAATCGGTTGAAGAATCATCTCTGTTCTCTCCTTTATTATGCTAAACATTATAAAGGAGGTGAGAGTAGGAAATCGATATTAGTACGCGCTAAAAATATAAAAGAACCATATAAGCACCTCTTGGGTGCGCTTATTTTCTATAAGTTGTAGAAATAATTAACCAGCTAGAAGTAGATATTATTTTAGCAGAAAAAGTCACGACTGCTAAGTTTAACTAGCGGTCATGACTAAAAAAAGATGTTGCAGTTTACACTTGGCTCTGTAAGTAGTTTTGAGTGCCGATGTTTTTAACAACAGAAAGTTGCTGCCTTAACCAGTCTTGATGCTCTTCTTCAGATGTTAAAATATCTTCAATTAAATTGACAGTAACAGGGTCTTTCGCAGAATCTGCCGCTTCTCTTGCACTATGAAGATCTTTAATTGCTATTTCTTCTAACTTTAAATCACATTCAAGCATTTCGATAGGTGTTTCGCCTATCATAAGTTTTCCGAGGCTTTGTAGGTTAGGTAAGCCTTCTAGAAACAATATTCTCTTTACCAACTCATCTGCGTGTTTCATTTCATCAATTGATTCAGCATATACTTTTTCACCTAGCTTATGAAAACCGAGATGCTGCAGAATTCTTGCATGAAGGAAGTATTGATTGATCGCTGTGAGCTCATTTTTAAGAATAATGTTTAAATGGGAAATAACTTCTTTCTTTGACATACTTTTCTAACCTTTAATAATTTTTAGGCACAATATCAATTTACGCGCCTACGGACAAGTGAGTATTGCCGGCATTATGAGAATCAGGAACTTTTAAAAATAAACTTTCAATATAATCAAGGCATTGACCGCATTCAGCTTTGCAGCCAGCGCCTCTTAAAACAGACTCGCCATCATTCATGCATTTGTTCATGCATGCTTTTTTTAGGTCATTTTCTTTTAATGAGTTACAAATGCAAATATACATATGTCTATCCATCTATATTTAATAACGAATCTCATTATTAGCTTATTATCGTCCGCACGTCAATGATAATGATTATTGAACTTAATGTGAGTTGAGTTTAATAATGCCTGATTTTTATGCCAAAGCGTGAACATAAGGTCACACGTGATGGTTATCCGGCAATCAGGTTAGTGACTATCTGTCTGCTGTGACCAAAAGCTAAGCGCTTACTTATGTGGGCATTAAGAGGCTACGCTAAGTTGTGGTGCAATTGATTTGGTAGGGTTCTAATAATACCTTAAGTCCTGTACCTTGCCCCAGAAAACACGGTAAGCAAAGATGGTGTAGCCGATGATACACGGTAGAACAACCATAGCTCCAACGAAGATAATCATCAGCGATTCAGGAGAAGCGGCAGCACCGTAAATAGTCATTTTTTCTGGCACGATATACGGGTAGAAGCTATAGGCAAGCCCCTGAAAGCAGAGAAGAAATGTGCCAATGGCCCCAGCAAAAGGTAGCCAGCAGAATTGGTCGTTTTTGAATGGCATCTGCCGCAAAGCAAGCTCTAAGCCGATGACTAATAAGCCTGTAATAATCGGAATAGGTGCCAATAAGAAAATATTAGGTATGGAAAACCATTTTTCGAAAATGCGTTCGTTCACAATTGGCGTAGCAATTGATACAATGCCAATGCCAAGCATTGTTAACCATAGCCCAATTCGTGCCCAGCGTATAGCCTTTTTTTGAAGTGTGCCTTCGGTTTTCATAATAAGCCAGCAGGCACCAATGAAGGCATAAGCCGCGGCGGTGCAAATGCCAGCTAGCGCAGCGAAGAGGTGGGCAGTAAGCGAGTTTTCAAAGCCCATAATATAAAGCCCTAACATATAGCCTTGCGCTAGCGCCGTACCCAGTGAGCCTATAAAAAATGATTTGTTCCAGATGTGCTTGCGTTCAGCCTGTACTTTAGCGCGGAAATCGAAAGAAACACCTCTTAGAATCAACGCAATCAACATGATTGCAGTTGGTAAATAGAGTGCGGTTAGAACCGTGCCATGTGCAATGGGGAAGGCAACAAGTAATATTCCAACACCTAGAACTAACCATGTCTCATTAGCATCCCAGAAAGGGCCAATCGAGGCGATCATCTTGTCTTTCTCATCTTCCGTTGCGTTCTTCATGAGAATACCTACGCCCAGATCATAACCATCGAGAATAACATAAAGCAGAATCGATAGCCCCATAAGAAAGGCAAATGCAACAGATAACCAGTGTCCTTCTGTGGCGAGTAATTCCATTATGCATCTCCTTCTAAAACTTGACGGCTGCCTGCCACACCAGGGCGTGTGCCTATTGGCGCTCTATCGGTACGGGAGTCTTTTGCTTTGCGAGCAAGATAAAAAACCGTGCCAATAAAGGCGATAATCAGTGCGATATAAACCACCACATAGGCAATTAGTGTAGTAGCAACCATGCCTGCAGAAACATTAGATACAGCATCTGCTGTCATTAGCACACCATCCACCAGCCATGGCTGACGACCAATTTCAGTGGTATACCATCCTGCAAGGGTGGCAACCCAACCGGCAAAAGTCATGCCTACCAAACCATAGGCAAGCCATTGTGTTGGTTCGCCTTTGCGTTTTAATACCCATGCGCCAACCCATGAAACCAAAAGCATCAGTATACCCACGCCAATCATGATACGGAAGGCGTAGAACACAGGGGCTACAGGCGGGTGATGTTCAAATGCATTGAGTCCTTTTACTTCGCCATCCCAACTATGTGTCAAAATCAGGCTGGTGAGTTTTGGGATGGTAATTTCAAAATGATTTGTGCGCATTTCTTCATCGGGAATAGCAAAGAGACGAAGTGCTGCGCCTTGTTCTGTTTCCCAAATGCCTTCCATTGCCGCTACCTTCTGCGGCTGATGCTCTAATGTATTTAGCCCGTGCATATCGCCCATGAAGATTTGTAGCGGAATTAAGAATGCTGCTAAGTACACGCCGGTTTTCATTGCTGCCATTACACCAGGGCGGCGGTCGTTCTTCAGCCATTGATAGGCAGATAATCCTGCAATTAAAAAGGCGCACGTCAAGCCTGATGCAAGCAGCATGTGTGTAAGACGATAGGGCATGGAAGAGTTAAAGATAATTTCCATCCAATTAGTTGCATGAGCCACGCCATCGCGCATTTCAAAACCTGCTGGTGTATGCATCCATGAATTCAGCACAATAATCCAGAAGGCAGAGAGCGTCGTGCCCGCAGCTACCAGCACAGTTGCTAGCGTATGCACACGGTTTGAAACACGATTGAAGCCAAATAGCATAATGCCCAAGAATGTTGCTTCTAAAAAGAAGGCGGTCATCACTTCATAAGCAAGAAGTGGCCCTGCAATATTACCCACTTTTTCCATGAAGCCCGGCCAGTTAGTGCCAAACTGGAATGACATCGTGATGCCAGATACTACGCCGAGCGCAAAACAAAGCGCAAATATTTTAACAAAAAAACGATAGGCATCCATCCATTTATTGTCATTTGTTTTATTGAAACGTAGCTTGAAAAATAATAACACCCAACCCATCGCAATTGTGATGGTAGGAAATAGTATGTGAAATGTGATATTAGCGCCGAATTGTGCACGTGCCAGTATTAGTGAGTCAATTGCTTCCATCAGTTTTGCTCCTGCGTTTTCTTGCCACCTGAAATGAGCTTAAGTTTGTCTTTCATTTCATAAAGTTTATATACCTTAGAGCCTAGCTTTAGCAGGTTAACAAGCCTCTGGGTTTCCATCTTTTCCATATCTTGATACCATTTAGTGAGCATCTCAATGAGATCATGCATCTCTTGCATTTTGTTTTGTGCGTAGGCTTCGTTTTTATTCTCTGCATTACTCATAATCACATCACGCAACATTGATAGCGTTGGATCTATCTCCCTTTTCTTGCGTTCTTCAATCAGCGTGCGTACAATTTCCCACACATCTTCTGGAACAGTAAAATAGTCTTTGCGATCTTTCTGATAATGCTTGATACGAATTAGCCGCCAACTATCAAGCTCCTTTAAGCCCATGCTCACATTGGAACGAGAAAAGCCCAGCGTCTCACCAATTTCATCGGCACACAGCGGTTTTTCCCAAACATAGAGTAGTGCATAAATTTGCCCGACGGTACGATTAATACCCCAGCGGCTTCCCATTTCACCAAAATGTGAAACAAAGGTTTGCATAGAATCTGAAAGCTTCATATTAACCATTTCTGTATTTTCAGTTATTCCTGAAAATACAGAAGGTAAATTAAACAGTCAATAAAAACCGTACTTTAAGTAAGTTGAAATTAGATACCTCAAAAAGTCTGCATCACTTGCTTATCAGGCTTTGGCGGTTTGTAAAACGTTGCATACTCCGATATGTTTTTATAAGAACTAGAATGCTTAACAAGCAGGGTACGTGTCAGAGTGTTTTTTACTGAAGGTAGTAACGTTTGCTAGTTGTTATTTGGAAATAAAACTCTATTTTTATCATGAGCACTTATAAGAATCTGTAATACGGTAATATAGTAAGTGCGTAGTAAACAAAAAATAGTGCAGTATATGAAAGAGAAAATAAGGCAGTTTATTGAAGGCAATAAGTTTCAGAATGCGATTATTACATTAATTATTATCAATGCCATTATTTTAGGTGTTGAGACATCTGATTCTGTTATGCAAAGTTATGGCATTTGGCTTAAAGCTATCGATGCATTGATACTGAAAGTATTTGTTATTGAAATTGTTCTGCGGCTATCAATCTATGGCTGGACGTTTTTTAAACGCCCATGGAGTATTTTTGATTTTGTAGTAGTGGCGATAGCACTGATTCCAGCTAGCGAAGCATTTGCGGCACTGCGCGCCTTGCGTGTTTTGAGGGTGTTGCGTTTGATTTCGATGGTGCCTACTATGCGTAGAGTTATTGAAGGGTTGCTTTCAGCTATCCCGGGTATTGCTTCGGTTTCTACAATTATGATGCTGTTTTTCTATGTTTTCTCGGTGATTGGTACGCATCTTTATAGTGATACATTTCCGGAATGGTTTGGCACGTTAGGTCGAACGATGTATTCACTCTTTCAGGTTATGACACTGGAAAGCTGGTCTATGGGCATTGTAAGGCCGGTGATGGAAGTTCACCCAAGCGCATGGTTGTTTTTTATCATATATATTTTGGTGACTACCTTTACCATGCTCAACCTTTTTATCGCGATTATTGTTAATGCTATGCATAGCAGTGCGGATGAAACCGCCGAAGAAAGCAGGGTGGAAATGAAGAATGCACTAAGTAGAGAAATACAAGAAATGGAAGTGCGTATTCTAGAGCGTATTAATAGCCTTAAGAAATAAACCAATGATGCCGTAACATCGACTCTTTAAGATTTAAGTAAAGATAATACGCATTTAACGTCTATGGGAAAAATATTGGAACATAAAAATAGAAACAATCATAGCCATCAGGAAAGAGAGCTGGATAATAAAAGCGCCTCTACTATCTTGGGTCTTTTTTTAAAACAATTTTCTACCAAGAAAATCTCTGTTGGCGATGTCAGTTGTGCTTTGGCTGACAGAGCATTTGCGCTTCTAATGCTGATTTTTGCACTGCCTAATCTTGTGCCAATACCTCTGCCGGGTATTTCTTCTATATTGGGGCTTCCGTTATTGTTTTTATCCGTTCAATTGATGGTAGGGAAATCATCGCCATGGTTTCCAGTCTGGTTATCTCAAAAATCCTTTAAGCGTCATGATATGGAAAGAGCAATTTCTTATGCTTTGCCTCGTATGAAGAAAGTAGAAAATTATTTAAAACCACGATTAAGCTTTTTATTAAGTACTACTAGTGAAAAAGTGATTGCCTTCATATGTGTTTTGATGGCGATATTGATTGTGCTTCCTATTCCTTTAGGAAATTGGTTTCCTGCACTTACGATTTTTCTTTTTTCTCTAGCGATACTTGAACGGGATGGTTTGTTTGTTTTGCTGGGTATAATTTCAGCTATAGCTAGTCTTATCGTGATAGGAACAATCATCCTTACCTCTATTGAAGCTGGCTTGTTTTTTATAGATAGAATTCTTAGTTAACTAAGCGAAAATCTAATCTTCATAAATAATACCTATCTGAATGCATCGTGTCTTAAGGCTTTCTTGGTGCTGCGAGCTGTTTTAAGCATTGCTTCGTATATCTTCTATATATGGATTTGCGAATCTCAAGATGTAGTTTTTATATCTAATAAATCTGTAAAAGTTTAGTTGAGCAGAATTACTACAATTTTCATTATCTGCGTAATTAAAATTCTTTAGGAGTTCGTAAATGAATAAGAAGCTGTTATGCGCAATTGTTGCAACAAAACTGTCAGTGTTATCCAGTGCTGCGTTTGCAGGAGAAATATCTAAGAAAGAAGTAATTGAAGCGCAGAAAGCATGGGCAAATGGCATTGTGGAAATTAGTAAAGTTTACTTAGATAAAGGAGACTACAAGGAGCGCGCCTCAAAACACATAAAAGACCTTTATGCTTATGAGCAAGGTCAGGTTTTGTTTAAGCCAACTTTAGCATCAAAAGATCAGTTTAGGGAGTCTTTCGACCAAGCACTATCTTATTTTGTAGGTGGAAAAATTAAGGAAGATAAAGGTTTTGCTATAAAGCCTTGGTCTAAAGTGAGGTTTGGTGAACAGGAGGTGATAACAGATAGTGATTCTGCCGTTGCTATGGGTAATTACTATTTTACACCACATGGCGAGAAAAAAGAAGTGAAGGTTGAATATACATTTGGTTACATCAAAGATGATGCTGGCAAGGTAAGAATTAATGTTCACCACTCATCTCTTCCTCACGAAAATAAGTAATAATTCGCTATAAAGGATTTAGCAACATGTATAAAAAAACACTTTTGGCAACGGCTGCCTTATGTACTGTGCTTTCAGCCCCTGTTTTAGCGGATGAAAGCAATCCATGGCATGGATACAGATCCGATTCCGCATTTGACTTTACGGATAAAGATCGGTGGATATTTAGGGCAAGGGCTCTGTGGGTTGAGCCAGATGAGTCTGCATCTATTAGCCCAATTGGTGGAACAGTTGACATTGATGAGCAGTATGTTCCTGAATTAGACTTCACTTATTTCTTTACACGAAATATTGCAGCGGAGCTTATTCTTGCAACTACACCACATGATGTTACGGCTATTAATACGTCCTCAGGTCAAGTAGATTTAGGGTCGGTATGGTTGCTTCCACCAACCTTGACATTACAGTATCATTTTTTGCCATATAGCGAGAGCTTCCGCCCTTATGTTGGTGCTGGTGTGAACTACACTTATTTCTTCAATGAAGATGAAGGTGCGGTAAACAGCATTGATTACGAGGACAGCTTTGGATACGCGTTGCAGGCCGGTGCTGATTACGCAATTAATGATAATTGGGCGCTTAACTTCGATCTGAAGAAAGTGATGATCAATACGGATGTAACGATCCGGAGTGGAGGTTCAACGATTAATGCTGATGTTGATATAGATCCTTGGATATTTGGTACAGGAATATCTTATAGATTTTAACACTATATTTTAATTATGCTTTAGTGTGTGTATATGTGCTATATACGCAAAATCATACTTAGAAATGTATTATCTATAGACTATTCTTGGTATAAGTAATTTTACTCACTAGAGCGGTTTAAAGAGGCAGGAAGCGTTAAATTTGGTAAATCTAATAATGAACCCTATTAGATGAACTTATTTTAATCTTCCTGCCTTCAGTTCTTTATGTGTTTTCTTTCAAGTTGGGTAACACTAAATATTTGCCAACAATCATATTAGATTCTTACTAAAAACTTCTTAGTCTAATTCCCAGCTTAAACATTCATTTGAAATATTATTGTTGTGTTTATTCTTCCAGAAAATGAGAAGTTAACTACAGGCTTATAACTTTTCTATCCTATAGCCGATACCTGGTTCGGTAAATATATAGCTTGGTTTAGATGGATCCGGTTCAATTTTTTGTCGCAACTGAGCAATATAAATACGCAAATATTGAATATTTTCCTGATGAGCTTTACCCCACAATTCTGTAAGTAGCTGGTTGTGCATTATCATTTTTCCTGAATGCATCATTAAGTATCTTAAGAGTTTATACTCTTTAGGTGAAAGGCTAATTACCCTGTCATTCACTTTAACCTCGTGTTTAACCATGTCCATGGTAATATTGCCGACTTTTATAACTGGTTCAGCGCCACTTTCTCTGATCACCTTTCTAAGATTAGCACGAATCCTTGCCATAAGAATTTGTGTATCAAATGGTTTAATTAAGTAATCATCTGCTCCTAAATCAAGTGCTTTAACGATATCCGTGTTTTCGGAACGCACCGAAAGCACAATAATAGGAATTTGCGACCATTCTCGTATTTTCTTAATAACTTCATTTCCATCAATGTCAGGAAGACCGAGATCGCAAATAATTAGATCTGGCTTGATAGATGCGGCCATCCGCACCCCCATTTCGCCATTTTCTGCTTCTTCAATTTTGTAATCAGCAGTAGATAGCGTAATATTTAAGAACTTACGTATTTGTTTTTCATCATCAATGATAAGAATAACCGATTTAACTTTCTTCACTTTTAGTCTCACTTTTAGTGCGTTTAAACTCGTTTAAGCGGATGACAACAGATAGACCTGAACTTTCTTTGTTATCTTCCAAATGAATACTTCCTTTGTGCAGCTCAACGATTGCTTTGCATATGGTTAGGCCAAGCCCTGTTCCTGCAACTTGAGTATCTAACTTTTCTGATCGTGTGAACTTATCAAATAGTTTTATTTTCTCTTTATCAGATACACCAATACCATTATCAGAAATATTTAATAATACTTGCTTACCGTGTATCGAAACTTCAAAGTTTACTATTGTATTCACGGGGGTGTATTTACAGATGTTTTCAAGTAGATTTTGAAATACTTTAGCAAAAAGCAGTGGATCGGCAAAGATAGAAATATCGTGGTTTTTATCAGAAATAGCGATAGCTCTGCGTTCAATTTTAGAAGAAAAACGCTCCACCGTATCACTCCACAAA
>CAYGPX010000029.1:0-11278 GCA_964351935.1 uncultured Rickettsiales bacterium
ATAAACCGATGCCAGAATTGCCTGAAGTAGAAACCGTGATGCGCGGCCTTGCCACCCAACTTGAAGGCAAGCGTATTGAACGCGTTGAGCCCATGCGTGAGGGGTTACGTTTTCCTTTTCCTGAAAAGCTGGTTGAAATACTGGAAGGCCAGCATATTACAAGGCTTTCAAGACGCGCAAAATATATCCTTTGCACGCTTGAGCAAGGCGAAACATTGCTACTACATCTTGGCATGTCGGGGAAGATTTTAGTTTACCCTGAGCCGCGCGAAGAAATTGCAAAGCATGATCACCTCCTCATGTGGCTGGAGGGCGGCACCGAAATTGCTTTTAATGATGCCAGACGTTTTGGCATTGTCGATATCATCGCTAAAAATGAGACAAGCACACACGCGCTACTTGCTCACCTTGGGCCTGAGCCACTGGAAGGCGACTTTACTGCTGATTATCTTTTTAACCAGTTACGCAAGCGTAGCATGGCGATTAAACCTGCCTTGATGGATGCAAAACTCGTGGTGGGTGTTGGCAATATCTACGCCAGCGAAGCGCTGTTTCGTGCAAAAATTGATCCTACACGCAGTGCCGCTAGCATAAGCCCAAAAGAGTGCGAACGCCTTGCACCTATGATTGTGGCGGTGCTAGAAGCGGCAATTGCCTCTGGTGGCTCAACCTTACGCGATTATGTGCGCTCTTCAGGCGATGTTGGCTATTTCCAACATCAGTTCCAAGTCTATGGTAGAGAAAAAGAACCTTGCTTGCAATGCGCGACTCCGATAAAACGAATAGTGCAGACGGGGCGTTCAAGTTTCTTCTGCCCCACTTGCCAGAAATAAAAGGAAATTTCTATGCTAAAAATTAGCCCTCGCACCACACTGATACTTACTTGCCTTATCTGTTTAAGTGCTTGTCAGGGATTTAAAGAAAAATTAGGAAACGCGAGCGAATCCATCCACACGTCTTCCACACAATTTCAGCGCCTGATGGCATCGCTTGATATGCAGCGCTACGTACCGGGCATGCCAGATATGCCTGTCTACCGTGGTTTTAAGCCTCTTGGGGATGATAATGCCGTGTATGATGTGGTAGAGGGCCGCATCATTGATATCACCTACGCCAGTGATATTGCAGATCTTGCAAAAGTAAGAGATTTTTACGAAATAGCACTCACGCAGCTTGGCTGGAAAGCAACAGAAAAAGCCAATACTTACAGGCGCGAAGACGAAACGCTTTTGCTAGAAGTTACTCCTTCCGGCCAGACAGTAACCTTGCATATTTTGTTGCAACCCGATAGTAAATAGAATTCTCGGTATATACAACAACCGTACCCGCCATTTTGTCGTGCCAGCAACGGTTTTTCTTATCAATATGCATCCAGAAAAAGCCCATCATGAATGGCAGGCTGGATACAATGTAACCAATAATTCGCCAAATTGACTGCCAAACACCAAGTTTTCCACCGGTTTTATCGTCAATAACTTCAATACCCAATAGCATTTTTCCAGGAGTCGCCGAAAAATAAACCCATAGCACCACCACAACGGCAGATAATACTACAAATTGAGCAATGGTATTTCCAAACATGAACCATAATTGCTTCATCGCCACTTGCATTTCTGCGTCGGTAAGTGCCACTCCACTACTCATTTTCATTAAAATTGCATCTGGAACAGTTGGTGTTGAAAGCTGCACAAAAAATGCCAGTATCACCAACGGCAACATACCTATTAAACTATCTAGCATTGATGCTAGCAAGCGCGCACTAAACGTAGCATAATGACGTGTATCTTCAGGCACGCTGGGCTCATCTAAACTAATATCCTTAGAAACAACCTCTTCGCTTACATTACCTTGTTCAGCTTTTGTCATTGTTTTAAACCTCTATCAACCATTCCTAGTCTTTAGTGTATTGCGCATTGAGTAGCTTGTAAATAGGTTTAGATATTCTCGTCATCCTCAAATGACTCAATCATATCGGGATCATCTACTTCAACCGCAGGAATTGCATAGTAACCACCAAGCCATTTGCCAAGATCCACATCTGCACAGCGCTTTGAACAAAACGGGCGATATTCTTCCCGAGCAGGCTTTTTGCAAACAGAGCATTTATAGGAAAGCTTGGAAGATTCTTCCACCATAGATTATTCTCCAGATGTTGCTAAGTAGCCAAGCCCTTCCAGCATATTACTCGCTTCACAAAGAGGCAAGCCAACCACAGCACTGTAAGAGCCATTTATCCACTGCACAAACTTTCCAGCATAGCCTTGAATGGCATAGCCTCCGGCTTTACCAAGACCTTCACCATTTTCTGCATAGGCATTCATTTCATCCGGAGATAAGCGTTTAAAGCTAACGCGCGTTGCAACATGGCGTGTAGATTTTGTTTTTCCATCCGGTGCTATCACGCACACACCGGTATAAACCGTGTGACGCACACCCGAAAGTTGACGCATACATTGTAAAATGTGATCTTTTGTTTCTGCTTTTGGCAACAGAACACGCCCTTTGGCAACAGCAGTATCCGCCGCAAGCACAAAACATCCCGGGTTAGAAAGCGAAACCTTGTGGGCTTTTTCAAATGCAATACGACGCACATAAACAGAAGGCGCTTCAGCTTTCATTGCCGATTCATCAATGTCTGCTGCTACAATCTCATCCGCAACAAGCCCAATTTGGGCGAGTAGCTCACGTCGCCGTGGCGAAGCTGAAGCAAGCACTAATTTGGGAGAGTTTTCTTTTTGATTCACAAAAGTAATCCTGTTTGCATAGAAGTTAAGCCAACAGGCACAAGAAACGCTTATTTATGACGATGCGTCACACGACCTTTAGTAAGATCATATGGTGTCATCTCTACTGTCACCTTATCGCCTACCAAAACACGAATACGGTTTTTACGCATTCTTCCAGACGTATGAGCAAGAATCACATGACCATTTTCCAATTCAACACGAAACATCGCATTGGGAAGTAATTCAAGCACCGTACCATCAAATTCGATCAGTTCTTCTTTGGCCATATCTTTATGTTTATTCCTTCAAAAATTAAACGTCTAGCGATTGTTCTATTCAAAATCACCGTAAATTCAAGTAAAATCTGCTTTAGAGATAGTTTTAGCTAAAAAATGATTACCTAAGTTGTAAAAAATACACCAATGAGAATAGTTTTCTTGCCGTTTCATTGTCTGTTTTTGCCCATTGATCTAAAATATCCTGCAACAGCTCGGCACCTTCATCATGCACACCGCGTCGCCCCATATCGATAGCTTCTACGCGATGCGGTTCTGCCCCGTTAACCGCTTCAATATAGCTTTCACAAATAATATGATAATCGCGCAAGATTGAGCGTAAACGGCTGAGTGGAATCGCCACTTCTTCAAGCATCTGCTCTGCCGTATTCCATATGTCAATTTTCAAACGATTCTCTGAAAAAGCCAAATAAAGATGGTATGGCCCTGAATGATTTATCACCTCAAAGTGATTTCCTTGTAAAATATCCGCAATCACACGCTCACGATTTTCACGAGAAGATTCATTTCGCTGTGAAAGCGTCGCTTCATTCAGTAATATTTTTTCAATATGCGTTGTCATGCGTTATTTTTTCGCCCTAATTCTAACCGAAAGCGCATGTGCGCCCAAACTTTCTGAATCTGCTAACAAGGCAGTCGCATCCGATAGCGTATCAAACGCTTCACGCGAGCAACCAATTAACGACACACGCTTTAAAAAGTCATACACCGAAAGGCCAGACGAAAACGCAGCAGTACCAGCCGTTGGCAACACATGGCTTGGCCCTGCCATATAATCACCCATTGCCTCGGGTGTATAGTGACCTAAAAATATTGCTCCTGCATGGTGAATATTTGGCAGTAATTTTTCTGGTTCTTTAGTCGCAATCTCCAAATGCTCTGCTGCAATTTGATTGGTAATCGCTAGCAGTTCCTGCTCATTTTCCGCGATAATAATCGCACCGTTATTTTCCCAACTTTTACGAGCAATTGCTTCCTTAGCAAGCGTTGGCAGCAATGCCTCTACGGCTTGTTCCACTGCTGTTGCAAGCGCCTTACTTTGTGTTAGCAAAATAGAGCGCGCTGCTTCGTCATGCTCGGCTTGCGAAAGCAAATCTGCCGCGATCCACTGGGCATTGGCAGAATCATCTGCAATGACTAAAATTTCAGATGGGCCAGCAATCATATCAATGCCCACCTTTCCAAACACCTGACGCTTAGCCGCTGCCACATAGGCATTGCCCGGCCCCACAATTTTATGCACAGGCTTTATCGTTTCAGTGCCATAGGCCAGTGCGGCAATTGCTTGCGCACCACCCACCGTGTAAATTTCTTCTACTCCGGCTACTGATGCAGCAGCCAGCACAGCAGGATTTAGCACGCCCTCAGGCGCGGGCACCGTCATCACCAGCCGCTTTACACCCGCCACTTTAGCAGGCACAGCATTCATCAACACAGAGCTGGGATAGCTTGCCAAACCACCCGGCACATATAAGCCCACCGCTTCTAATGGCTTCCATAAATTTCCCAGCCGCACACCAACCTTATCGGTATAATCTATATCTACGGGCATTTGCTTTTGGTGATAGTCGGCAATGCGCGAGGCAGCAAGCTCTAATGCTTCAACTAGCGAAGTATCCACTGCATTTCGCGCTGCTTCAATCTGAGCTTTTGTCACCACTAACTCGGAAAAACCATTCACCTTGCGACGATCAAAACGATTGGTCAATTCTACCAGCGCCGCATCCCCTTGATCCGCAACTTGCAAAACAATCTCTTTAACGCGCGCATTCACTGTGGCATCCATCTCAAGCTTAAATGTGAGGTGCGCACTCAATGCATCAGCAAAGCTTTCATCGCTGCTATAAAGCCATTTAACCACGAAGCGCCTCCTCAAACCTTGCGAGTAAATCATTCAACTCTGCTGTGCGCGTTTTTAGCGCCGTACGGTTCATGATAAAATAAGACGAAACATCTGCAATTTTCTCAATCTCTACCAAGCCATTTTCTTTGAGTGTTTTACCACTATCTACCAAATCGACGATGCGACGACATAGGCCAAGATTGGGCGCAAGCTCCATTGCACCATTAAGCTTAATACATTCAGCCTGCACTCCACGCGCGGCAAAGTAGCGCTTTGTAGTAGAAGGATATTTTGTCGCAACGCGAATATGGCTCCAATGCGTTGGATCATCCGTCAGTGCATCTTCCTGCTTTTCTGCCACCGATATTCTACAACGTGCGATACCCAAATCAAGCGGCGCATACACTTCAGGGTTATCAAATTCTGCCAGCACATCACTTCCTGCTACACCACACGATGCAGCGCCAAAGGCCACAAAGGTTGGCACATCAAAGCTACGCACACGGATAATATCCACATGTGGTAAGTTTGTTGCAAAGCGTAACAGACGTGATTTTTTGTTAAAGAATGCCTCTTCAGGGCGAATACCCGCTTTTTCTAATAGCGGCACTAACTCCTCAGCAATTCTACCTTTTGGAATAGCCAGTACTATTTTTTCCTGAGTCATAAGCTTTAATCTTTTTTAAATATATTAAATGTAAAGTTCAGCGAAATTTTATCTATAAAAAATTTCATCGCCAACATAGGATATTTTTTGTGTTTTGTCATAATTTTGTAACACAGCCTTGCTATACTCAATTTATCGGGCAAGGAACACTCGGTAAAACAAAAAAGAAGGGGAACAAAGTAAGAGAATAAAAGAGAGTCTGACAAGGCAAAATAGGGGAATGGAGAAAAAAGAGTTTAGTTATTAGCACTCTTTTTAAGTAACCCGAAAAGGTCCTTAAAAATAGTAGTGATAATTAAAAATCACACAGACTCCTTTCCTCCCTCAACGTTCCCGGGAAGAGCGCGGTTTCACCGCGCTCTTCCTTTTACATTGGAGCAGATATGATTAAGAATAACAACCGCCACACTTCTTTTCTAAGTGAAGCAGAAAAATATATGGCCACCGCCATTCACGAAGAAGTGGGACACAAACAAGTAGATCTCGCCATTGATCTTATTAAAAATGGCTCTCAACAAGAAATAACAAAAGGCGTATCCAGCCGCGCTCATCTGGTGAGCACACAAGCAGCTATCGAGCTGCTAATTACCAATATGATGCGCGGAAAAAAATTAAGTGCCGCCACCTGTGTTATTCATACACCTCGCCCCTCTACACCTTTGTTGATTAACACTATGAGCGACATCTCTGATAAATTAGCCTCTAAAGCCATTATCAATGATGCAAAGCGTTATAAAACAATTACCGATCGCGCAAAAACTTTACGTAAACTATTGGCCGAAGAGACCTGCGTTCCTGTTGTTTCACTTTACCACGAAAGCAGCCTTACAACACTCACTTCGCAGCAAAAAGAAGCGTATGAGCGCAATCAATCACTGTTTTCCTCTTTGGAAGATAAGCCCGTGGACAACTACCTAACAAACGATAAAGAGCAATTCACAGGCGCAACCTATGTCGTACAAGACACTCAAGGTAAGCGCTATATGTACAGCATCCAATCGTTTCAGGCTAATACCGATGATACAACAAAGAGAAACTGGGGGGTTTGGTGTGGCGAATATAAACCACCAGAATTACGCCAAACGCATGCTGAACGGCAAGTAGGAAAACGCCTAGATAGTTTACAGAAAGAAATCTTTAAACCCCATGGAGTCGATATTGACTCCCTTCTTCAAAAAAGTATGGAGATGCAACAATCTCTTCATATTGGATCTATGCGATAAATGGGCAGGGTATAACGCTCTCATTTTCTGTTTCAGCAGGCAATATATCCAAATAGTTTTGCTGCCAAACCTTCTGATATGTATCAGGCGAAATATTTCCACCGGACAATAATATTAAAACCGTTTTCTCTTCTTTTTGCGATTTTAACCATTGATGGGCACCACCCATTGCTATGGCCGATGTTGGCTCAACCGCAGCTTTCAATACATGGCTTAGCCACTGGGTCCAATATATCATCTGTTGCTCACTTACTTCATAAAAACCATCCAGCTTTTGCAAGTACTGAAAGGTACGAGGCGATACCATCATTGCCCGAGCCCCATCGGCAAGTGTTGGTGGCGAATCATCAAAACGATGGATTGTTCCGCTTCGATAAGAAGTTGCAGCATCGTTTGCTTGCAAAGGCTCCACACCAAATACTGATGCCTGTGGAAACAATCTTTCTTTGGCCAAATAGGTTCCTGAAAGCCAGCCACCCCCACCGCATGTCGCAAATATAGCATCTGGCTTTAATGCATCAAACTTCAACACTTCGTAGCAAGCCGTTCCTTGCCCTGCAATGACATCATCATGATCAAACGGGTGAATAAAATGTGCTCCACCAGCTTTCATTGCCGCAGTTTTGGCTTCAGCTTCTTGACGATTCTTAGTAAGAATAACCTCTGCACCATAGCTACGCGTAGCCTGCTGTTTGATGGCTGAGGTAAATTCAGGCAGAAAGACTGTCGCTTTTACGCCCAACATCTTTGCAGCCCATGCCACAGCTTGTGCGTGATTGCCCGAGCTAAATGTCACCACATGCTGTGGCAACTGATTATCTTCTTTTAGCCGCAACAAACTATTTAGCGCACCGCGCGCTTTAAACGCTCCGGTTTTTTGGAAAGCCTCCACCTTAAAGAAAACCTTATGACCCAAAAGCCTGTTTAACTTTTCTGAAGAAAGAAGCGGTGTGCGATGGATAAAACGAGAAATACGTTCATATGCTTTTTCAACTATCTGCGGCGATAGTGCTGCGGGTATATCAGCTTCTATCTTTACAGGTGCAAGTATCATGGCTGATTTATCGCAAATATGGCATCAATTTCAACGGTACTACTTGCAGGCAAAGCACTACATCCCACCGCACTTCTGGCATGCTTTCCCTTTTCTCCAAATAGTTTTACGATAAAATCGGAAGCACCATTAGCCACTAGCGCCTGTTCCGAAAATTCTTTATGGCACTGCATATAGACTGTTATACGAATACACTGCTCTATCTTATTGAGTGTTCCACCACACGCGTGCTTGACTTGCGCCAGCATATTTATCGCACAGAGTTTCGCCGCCATATAGCCGTGTTTTGCGCTATAATCTTCGCCTAAAACACCTGTATGCATTACCCTACCATGCAGCTTGCAGGTTTGGCCTGAAATATAAAGCAAGCCATTATGTTGTATATAAGGAAGGTAATTGGCTGCCGCAGGGTTAGCTTCTGGCAAGAGAACGCCTATATCTTCCAATACAGCATCAAAGTCTTGCATGCCAAACTACTCCAGCGTATAGACCGTTTTTCCACCCACCACAGTGCGGATGGCGCGACCTTTTACTTTATAATCATCAAATGGAGAGTTTTTAGATTTGCTAGAGAACGCTTCAATCTTGATATCCCATTCATGTTCCAGATCTATAATCGCTAAGTCAGCGATGCCACCCTTTTTTAAACGGCCATATTCTGGTTTATGAATCACATCTGCTGCCTGCCATGTCATTTTTCCAAGCACATCACTAAGTGGCATATGCCCTTTGTGGTAAAGCTCAAGCGAAAGTGGCAACATGGTTTCCAAACCAACAATACCAAAAGCAGCACTGGAAAGCGGCACGCGTTTAGATTCCTGATCGTGCGGCGCATGGTCAGTCGCAATCACATCAATAGTGCCATCCTTCAAACCTTCAATAATCGCTACACGGTCTTTTTCAGCACGAAGGGGCGGGTTCATCTTGGCAAACGTGCGGTAGTCCATCACCGCTTCGTCGGTTAAGATAAAGTGATGAGGCGCTGCTTCACACGTAACATTCAACCCCTTGGCTTTAGCACGGCGCACCGCATCAATCGCTTGATGGGTAGAAATATGCAGCACATGGTAATGCCCACCCGTAAGTTCTAGCAACAGCAAGTCACGCTCTACGATGATGGCTTCCGAAGCATTAGGAATACCGGTTACTCCCAGCCGTGCCGATACCGGCCCTTCGTTAATGCAGCCGCCATTGCTTAAATTGCAATCTTCGGCATGTTGTGCAATTACCACGCCCAGCATCGATGCATATTCCATCGCGCGACGCATCACCAGCGAGTTCATCACAGGCAAACCATCATCGCTAAACCCAATCGCACCCGCCTCTTTTAAAAGCGCCATTTCAGTCAGCTTTTCACCTTTTAGCCCTTTAGTGATTGCACCATAGGCATGAATATTCACATAGGAAGTTTCTTTAGCTTTTTTATGTAAGAAATCCAGCACTGGCACATTATCAATGCGCGGCTCGGTGTTGGCCATACATACTACCGTCGTCACCCCGCCCACCGCAGCAGATTTACTACCTGTTTTAATGGTTTCTTTATATTCTTGCCCCGGCTCTCTAAAATGCACTTGAATATCCAACAAACCCGGACACAGCACATGGCCACCGCAATCTATCACCTCAATGCCCTCAGGCACGCCATCTGCAAAAAGCTGCGGACCAAAATCCACAATCTTATCTTTTTCTGTCAGCAAAGCGCCCTTGGTATCAAGCCCCGTTTCAGGATCAATCAATCGTGCATTGATGTAAGCCACTTTTTTAGATTTTGACCATTTTGTTTCAAAAGGTAGGGCAAATTTTTGTGTAAGTTGTGTATTGTTCATAGCTTCTTAATTTGGAAATTAATGGTTACTAAAACATATGCCTGCGCCATAAAAACGGAGTGAAGCATGAATTCTTATTTTCAACGGCTAGTCAGAGGCAAGCCTTTCAAGCACTGCTTGACGCACGGCGATGCCCATTTCAACCTGCTCTAAAATCACACTTCGGTGAATATCATCGGCCAGATCGCTATCAATCTCTACACCACGATTAATAGGCCCAGGATGCATAATCACCGCATCATCTTTGGCATAGGAAAGCTTTTCGTGATTTAATCCGTAAAGATGAAAATATTCTCTCACCGAAGGCACAAACGAACCGTTCATACGCTCAAACTGCAAGCGCAGCATCATAATCACATCGCAGTCTTTCAAACCTTCTCGCATATTGTGATATACTTTTGCGCCCAACGCCTCAGGATAAAGCGGCAGCAAGGTAGGCGGCGCAATCACACGCACCTCTGCGCCCATCATTTTTAGCAATAAAATATCTGATCGTGCTACACGGCTATGCTTTATATCGCCACAGATAGCCACTTTAAGGCCTTTGATTTTTCCCTTTTTTCGTCGAATCGTCAGCGCGTCCAACAACGCTTGTGTGGGATGCTCATGACACCCATCACCCGCATTAATCACTGAGCATTTCACTTTCTGTGACAACAAATGCACTGCACCGCTTTCGCTATGACGTACCGTAATAAAATCAGGGTTCATCGCATTGAGTGTCATCGCCGTATCAATCAGTGTTTCACCTTTCTTGATGGCCGAAGAGGCAACACTCATATTAATCACATCTGCACCCAAGCGCTTTCCCGCTAGCTCAAACGATGTGCGTGTGCGTGTAGAATTTTCAAAAAACAAATTGATTAAGGTTAAGCCGCGTAACACGGGGCGCTTCTTATCTTTCTGGCGATTAAGCACCACGTGCTCATCCGCTGCATCTAATAGCTGCGTTACATCAGAAGCGGTGAGGTCTGCAACACTCAACAAATGTTTACACACCGGTAAGGTATCTTTTTTCATCTATCCTGCGTATCCTGTTTATGCGCTACAGACTATAGCGCAGTTGAATAATAGATGCCAGTATATTTGCAGCAATTTATCACAAACAATATAACTTAAAGCTTACAAACTTATGGCTTGTGTGCTATGGTTGTATAATATATATAATCGAGATGAATGCCTCCGCTTGAACTGGCCGGGCTTTGAGTATTTAGCAAGTATAACCAAGTGAAAGTTACTGTTTTATGAATGCTAGCACACAGCACCACGACGAGCTTATCGATCAGGATAGGTTGGCCAAGCTAACCCACTCCCACGATGATAGTAAACACCAACTGCTTTTGATGTTTACTGAAAACGCGCTCGAATGCATCTGCGCGATGGAAAAAGCCTGCGCAAATGACGATGGCGAGCTATGGTTGATGGCAACTGGCGAGCTAAGCTCGCTTGCCAATGTTATTGGTGCACAAGATTTTGCAACCAAAGTAACCTCTGCAAAAGAGGCACGCACAAGCCTTCTTTCAGAACGCAAGCAGGTTCTGTCTGCCGTACGTTCAGAATTTGACCGTTTGCGCTCTTATTTTAAAACTCATGAAGACTTATAAAAATAAATCTGGATATTTTGATTTATCTCCCCTATATAC
>CAYGPX010000030.1:0-10917 GCA_964351935.1 uncultured Rickettsiales bacterium
TTGGCGAATAGGAGTTAAGGATATGAAAATTTCAGAACTTCGTGGTAAAACAGTAGATCAATTGAATGATCTGCTTGGAGAGTTAAAGCGTGAATCGCTAAACCTTCGTTTCCAAAAAGTGACGGGTGAATTGGAGAAAACAAGTCGTATTCGTGAAGTGCGTCGTAGTGCGGCACAAGTGAAAACGCTCTTAAATGAACTAGCTTCAAACCAGGAGAAGAAACATGCCTAAGCGTGTATTGCAGGGTGTGGTAGTAAGCACCAAAG
The DNA here is from genome assembly GCA_964351935.1 of uncultured Rickettsiales bacterium. Classification (GTDB taxonomy): domain Bacteria; phylum Pseudomonadota; class Alphaproteobacteria; order Rickettsiales; family CAYGPX01; genus CAYGPX01. The sequence continues at coordinate 268 of CAYGPX010000030.1, forward strand.
CGAATAAAACAGCAACCGTATTGGTTGAGCGTCGTGTAACCCACCCGCGTTACGGAAAGATTGTAACTGTAAGTAAGAAATATGCTGCTCATGATGAGCAAAGCAAGTGTGTAGAAGGCGAAAAAGTATTCATCCGTGAAAGTAAGCCGTTTTCTAAAACAAAGACTTGGGAAGTGGTTTATGATGCGGCATAATATGCTCGTATCATACACGGAATAGGAAATTAAGAGGTAAGATACCATGATTCAAATGCAATCAAAATTGACTGTAGCCGATAATAGCGGTGCTCAGCTCGTACAGTGCATTAAGGTATTGGGTGGTTCTAAGCGTAAAGTTGCGTCTGTAGGTGACATTATTGTGGTGTCAGTGAAAAAAGCAATACCACGTGGTAAAGTGAAAAAAGGTGATGTACATCGCGCAGTTATCGTTCGTACAGCAAAAGAAATTCACCGTGCAGATGGAAGTGCCATTCGTTTTGACCGTAATGCTGCCGTGCTTATTAATAAGCAAGGTGAGCCAATTGGTACACGTATATTTGGCCCGGTAACACGTGAGCTGCGTGCTAAGAAATTTATGAAAATTGTATCGCTTGCGCCGGAGGTGCTATAGTCATGGCAAAAATGAAAATTAAAAAGAATGATCAAGTTGTTGTTCTTGCTGGTAAAGATAAAGGCAAGAAAGGCAAAGTGATAAAAGTACTACCTGAAGAGGCAAAAGTTAAAGTTGAAGGCGTTAATATGATTAAACGTCATACGCGTCCAAGCCAACTTAGTGCAGGTGGTATTGTAGAGAAAGAGGCGTTTTTGCATGTTTCCAATGTTGCATTGCTTGATCCTAAACAGGGTGTTGCAACGCGTGTTGGCTACAAGACTCTTAAAGACGGTAAAAAAGTGCGCGTGGCGAAGAAGTCTGGCGAAGAGATCAGCGAATAATTTAGGGCTAAGGCAATGAAAGCAAATTATCAGACATTATACGAAAACAAAATTCGTCCTGCTCTTACTAAAGAGTTTGGTTACGATAACCCGATGAAGCTCCCAAAACTTACAAAAATTGTTTTGAACATGGGTGTGGGTGAAGCGGCCGCTGATTCTAAAGCAGTGAATTCGGCAGTAGCGGATTTAACGCGTATTGCTGGTCAGAAGCCAGTTGTGACAAAAGCGAAACAGTCGATTGCTGGTTTTAAATTGCGCGAAGGTCAGCCGATCGGTTGTAAAGTAACGCTTCGTGGTCGTCAGATGTACGAATTTTTAGAGCGTTTAGTAAATATTGCTTTGCCACGTGTGCGTGACTTTCGTGGGTTATCGCCAAAAGGTTTTGATGGTAAGGGAAACTATTCTTTGGGTTTAAAAGAGCAAATCATTTTCCCAGAGATTGATTTTGATAAAACTGACAAAGTTCGTGGTATGGATATTGTGTTGGTAACAACAGCAAATAGCAATGATGAAGGTAAGGCTCTGCTTAAGGGCTTCAATATGCCTTTCCCAAAATAAGTATAAGCATAATTTAAAGTAACAAAGAGAAAAAGCATGGCTAAAGTTTCGATGATTGAACGTGATAAGAAGCGTAAAAAGCTAGCCGCAAATTTTGCGGAAAAGCGTAAGGCGCTTAAGAAAACGATTAAAACTCGTGAGCTTTCAATTGAGGAGCGTTTTTCTGCTCAATTGGAATTAAACGGTTTGCCTCGTGATAGTGCGCGTTCACGTCAACGTAATCGTTGTGCGTTGACTGGTCGTCCTCGCGGTGTTTATCGCAAGTTCCAGCTTTCTCGTATTGCGCTGCGTGATTTGGCTTCTTTAGGTCAAATTCCGGGTGTTGTTAAATCCAGTTGGTAAGGTAAAGAATATGTCGATGACAGATCCTATTTCTGATATGCTTGCACGCATCCGTAACGGACAGCAGGCGAAACTTTACACAGTATCTAGCCCAGCTTCAAAGCTGCGCAAGGGTGTGCTCGAAGTATTAAAAGGCGAAGGCTATATTAATAGCTATACTGAAGCCGAAGATGAAAATGGTAAGCCTTGCTTGCATATTGAGTTGCGCTATGTTGATGGCAGCCCTGTGATTCGCGAGATGAAGAAAATTTCAAAGCCTGGACGTCGTGTATATTCAGGCATTGATAATTTGAAGAAATTTTACAACGGGCTTGGTATCGCTATTTTGTCCACTTCTCGTGGTGTGTTATCTGATTATGATGCACGCAAACAGGGTGTTGGCGGTGAAGTACTTTGCTGCGTATTTTAGGAGATTAGTATAATGTCACGTGTAGGTAAATTGCCAATTTCTATTCCTTCTGGTGTTCAAGTTGAATTGGGCGACAAAGAAATAGTAATAAAAGGTAAGCTTGGTGAATTAAAAACAGCACTTAATCCGCTGGTTACAGTAAGCCAAGAAGAGCAGGCACTTACAGTGAAGCCTGCTAATGATTCAAAAGATGCGCGCTCTATGTGGGGCACTCTACGCAATGTTATTAATAACATGGTAGTGGGTGTTTCTGAAGGGTTTACGATTCGCCTTGAAATTAATGGTGTGGGTTATCGTGCAAGTGCAGATCAAAAAATTATTACACTTAGCTTAGGCTATAGTCACGATATTAAATATGCAATTCCAGCAGGTATTTCTGTAAAGTGTGAAAAGCCAACATTGATTGTACTTTCGGGTGCAAACAAGCAATTGGTTGGTCAAGTAGCAGGTGAATTGATGTCTTTACGTCCGGTTGAGCCGTACAAAGGCAAAGGCGTGTATATCGAAGGTTCGTATATCCGTCGTAAAGAAGGTAAAAAGAAATAGGTTAGTGAGGTTGCTATTATGGCTGCTACGAATTCCCTGTCATTATTTAAACGTCGTGAGCGTCGTACACGTTTCCAACTTCGCAAAAAAGCGAATGGTCGTATACGTCTTTCAGTGCATCGTACCAATCAGCATATTTATGCTCAGTTGATCGATGATACTAATGGTGTGACACTTGCTTATGCATCAACGACTGATAAAGAAGTTGGTACGTTGAAGTCTACCTCAAATATTGAGGCAGCGCAGAAAGTGGGTGAGCTCATTGCAGCTCGCGGTAAAAAAGCAAAAGTAAGTGCCGTAGTATTCGACCGCGGTGGTTACGTATTCCATGGACGTGTTAAGGCTTTGGCTGATGCTGCACGTGCCGGTGGCCTTGAATTCTAAACAGTACAAAGCGGATTGATAACTCATGTCGAAAAATAAAGTAGATACGCAAGCAAAGACAGCCGATGAGACGCAGGAAAAGTTGGTTTCCATCCGTCGTGTTGCTAAAGTAGTAAAAGGTGGTCGTCGTTTCGGCTTTGCAGCAATGGTAGTAGCTGGTGACGGTAAAGGCCGTGTCGGCTACGGTAGCGGTAAGGCAAAAGAAGTAGGCGATGCTCGTTCAAAAGCATCAGAATCTGCTAAGAAAAATTTAGTGCGCATTCCTCTTCGTGAAGGACGCACTATACACCATGATGCAATTGGTATCTTTGGTTCTGGTAAAGTGTTGATCCGTACGGCGCCTGCTGGTACCGGTATTATTGCGGGTGGACCTCTTCGTGCGGTTTTTGAATGCCTTGGTATTCAAGATGTAGTTGCGAAATCACTTGGATCAAGTAATCCACACAATATGGTTAAAGCGTGCTTTAACGCATTAGAAAATATTGATTCACCTCGAGTTGTTGCTGAAAAGCGCGGTAAGAAAGTAGGTGAAATTGTAGGTAGACGTGAATCTTCCAATAAAGGTGGCGATGATGAGCAGCAAGAAGAAAACAATTAAGGTAACGCAAATCGGTAGTCCGATTGGTCGTGAAGCTAGTCAGCGTGCTACGCTTATTGGTCTTGGTCTTAATAAGATTCAACGTACGCGTGAGTTAGAAGATACCGACTCTGTGCGTGGAATGATCCGTAAAGTACAGCACTTGGTAAAAGTGGAATCAGCAGCATAAAAAGGTGAAAATGTGCGGCCGTGGATTTGGCAAATTTTGCCTTAATGATACCGTGCCAAACATAACCTTACTATAGAGGAATAGTCATGAAGCTTAATGAATTATTTAATGAAAACGGCCCTGCAAAAAAACGTAAACGCGTAGGTCGTGGTATTGGTTCTGGTACGGGGAAAACCTCTGGTTCTGGTCACAAAGGTCAAAAAGCACGTTCTGGTGTGGCGATAAACGGTTTTGAAGGTGGCCAAATGCCAATTCACCGTCGCTTGCCTAAGCGTGGATTTAATAGCCTGAACCCTACGATTTATCAGCCGGTTAATTTTGCATCCTTGCAGCGTGCTGTCGATGCTAAAAAATTGGATGTTAAAGCAACAATTACTATAGCTGAACTTGCAGCTGCTGGCGTGATTCGTAATACACGCTCGCCCATTAAGTTGCTTGCAAAAGGTGAGCTGAAAACAGCTCTTACCCTTGAAGTAGATGCAGCATCTGAAACTGCTATCAAACAAGTAGAAAAGGCTGGCGGTAAAGTCACCGTATTAGTCGCTAAGAAGCAAAAAAAAGAAAAGAAATCAGCCTAGTTTTAGGCTGATTTTCTTTTTTGCTCACGCGAAATCTTATGGCCATCAATTTTAGCATGGCTTTTTATTTCAAAGTTGGTTATGAATTTGGCTTCCCGATGTAGTTTTGTGTCGGGTTTTTTTGTAAGCATTAAGCAAAATTATAAGTGACAGGAAAGGGAACTTATGGCATCAACCGCTGAAAAGCTAGCTTCTAATATGAATTTCGGTGCGTTTTCACAAGCGTCAGAACTAAAAAAAAGAATCTGGTTTACGCTGTTTGCGCTGATTGTTTACCGTATTGGTTCGTTTATTCCACTCCCTAACATTGATCCAGTTGTGCTTGAGCAAATTATGCAGCAGCACTCTGGCGGTATTCTTTCTATGTTCAATATGTTCTCAGGTGGTGCCTTAGAGCGTATGACAATTTTTGCACTCAATATCATGCCTTATATCACTGCATCCATCATTATGCAGTTGATGACGGTGGTTTCCAAACAAATGGAGACTTTAAAGAAGGAAGGTGAGAGTGGGCGTAGGAAAATCAATCAATATACGCGCTATTTAACCGTCATACTTGCTGCTTTCCAAGGGTTTGGTATTGCTGTTGGTCTTGAGAATATGCAAGGTGCCGGTGGGGCGCTGGTAATTGATCCAGGTGTTTTCTTCCGTGTGACCACTGTTGTCACGCTAGTGGGTGGTACCGTGTTCTTGATGTGGTTGGGTGAGCAAATTACTGCACGCGGGATAGGAAATGGAATTTCATTGATTATTTTCACAGGTATCGTTGCTGGTTTACCAAGTGCTTTGGGAACTACGTTTGAGCTTGGTCGTACGGGTGCGCTTTCTACCGTTGCTATTTTGGCGCCGGGGGTCCTAGCAGGAGGCTGGGGTGCTGCAATTATATTTATGGAGCGTGCACAGCGTCGAATTTTGGTGCAGTACCCTAAGCGTCAAGTTGGTAATAAGATGTTTGGCGGTGAGTCATCCCACATTCCTTTAAAGTTAAACACTGCAGGGGTGATTCCACCTATTTTTGCGAGTTCTATTTTGTTGTTTCCGGCAACCATGGCAGGTTTTAATGCAGGCGGTGAAGGTGGATCTTCCGTAATGGAATTTTTAGCACGTCATTTGGCGCATGGTCAGCCGCTCTATATTGCATTCTATATTGCGATGATCGTGTTTTTCTGTTTTTTCTATACTTCAGTGGTATTTAATCCGACGGATACGGCAGAAAATTTACGTAAGAATGGTGGCTTTGTGCCTGGGCGTCGTCCCGGTAAAAATACCGCAGAATATTTTGACTATGTGCTGACGCGTTTAACGGTGGTAGGTGCTGGTTATATCGCGATTATCTGTACGATTCCTGAAATTCTTATTTCGCATTATTCGATACCGTTCTATCTTGGTGGAACAAGTCTGTTGATTGTAGTTAATGTGGTGATGGATACCCTAATGCAGGTTCAAACACACTTGTTTGCGCATCAATATGAAGGATTGATAAAGAAGTCGAAACTCAAAGGTAGAAAACGATGAGATTGATTTTACTTGGGCCTCCCGGGGCTGGAAAAGGTACGCAAGCAATCAGAATTCAAGACGCTTACAATATTGTTCAGCTTTCAACCGGCGACATGCTGCGTGCAGCAGTAGCTGAAGGTACGGAAGTAGGAAAGAGGGCTAAAACTATCATGGAACAGGGCGGATTAGTTCCTGATGATGTGATTGTTGCTATGATCCGTGATCGTATTGCTCAGGATGATTGTAAAAACGGATTTATTCTCGATGGGTTTCCACGCACTGTTGCCCAAGCTGAGGCATTGGATGCGATGCTTAAGCAAGAGAGTCAGGTGTTGGATACCGTAATTGAAATGAAAGTAGACGATGCGGTATTGGCAAAGCGGGTTTCAGGTCGTTATACATGCTCGGATTGTGGTGAAGGCTATCATGATGAATTTAAGCAGCCTGAAAAGCCAGGTGAATGTGATAAATGTGGAAGCCAAGAGTTTAAGCGCCGTGCAGATGATAATGTTGAGACGGTAACTGCGCGTCTTGGTGCTTATCACGAGCAAACAGCGCCGCTTATCCCTTACTATCGAGCGCATAATTTACTGCGTAGCGTAAATGGAATGTTATCTATTGATGAAGTAACGGCCGATATGGGTAAGATTTTGAACAGAATTTCTGCCTCAAAAGATACTCAAGATCGCGCGAGATAGTAAGCTGTTAAGTTTTTTAACAAAAAGATTGACTTCCTTCTCGATATTTCTATTATACCTCCTCCCTAGTTGGGAGATGAATGTAACCTTTTAAAAGAATTCGGAGTAAGCTGTGGCGCGTATAGCCGGTGTAAATATTCCCTCTGAGAAACGCACAGATGTTGCGTTGACCTATATTTTTGGTATTGGCCCAGCCCGTTCTAAGGCGATTTTAGCAAAGACGGGTGTTGATGGTTCTGTGCGTGTGCACAAGCTAAGTGAGGCTGAGTTAATTAAAATTCGTGAAGTAATTGACGAAGATTATATCGTGGAAGGTGATCTTCGCCGCGAAGTATCAATGAACATCAAAGGTTTGATGGATTTGGGTACTTACCGTGGCCTTCGTCACCGCCGTAGGCTTCCTGTTCGTGGTCAGCGTACGCATACAAATGCGCGCACACGTAAAGGTAAGGCAGTGGCAATCGCTGGTAAGAAGAAATAAAGCAGGATAAAAAACATGGCTAAGGCAAAAGAAGCATCTCGTATTCGTCGTCGCGAGCGGAAAAATGTTGCAGTAGGTGTGGCGCACGTTGCCGCTACTTTTAACAACTGCATTATTACTATCACAGACATGCAGGGCAATGTTCTTTCATGGTCTTCTTCAGGCGTTCACGGCTTCAAAGGCTCTAGAAAAGCAACGCCTTATGCTGCTCAAGTGACAGCTGAAACCGCTGTTAAAAAAGCAATGGAACATGGTTTGAAAACCGTTTCAGTTTCGGTGAAAGGTCCTGGTTCAGGTCGTGAGTCTGCATTGCGTGCAATTTCAGCCGCTGGTTTAGTAGTGACATCAATTGTGGATGTTACAGGTGTGCCACACAACGGTTGCCGCCCTAAGAAACGCCGTCGTGTGTAGTAAAATAATAGCTTCTGGTGATGCATTTAAGTCACTGGTGGAATGAAAAACAAACTAGTATCTAGCAATAAGCAACTAGCAACTTATAAAGAGGTTAGGCCATGATTTCAAAGAACTGGCAAGAGCTAATAAAGCCTTCTAAAATTCAAATCGAAGCTGGTAATGATGCTAAGCGTAAAGCAAATATCGTTGTTGAGCCGCTTGAGCGTGGGTTTGGTCTAACACTTGGTAACGCATTACGTCGTGTGTTGCTTTCTTCATTGCAAGGTGCTGCAATTGTTGGCTTGAAAGCTGAAGGTGTAGTGCACGAGTTTTCATCACTCGAAGGTGTACGTGAAGATGTAACCGACATCGTGCTTAACCTTAAGGCGGTTGTTGTAAAACTTGGTAGCGGTGATCGCAAGCGCGTTGCAATTGATGTGCAAGGCCCGTGTGAAGTCACTGCCGGCATGCTTGAAGAAGGTGCTGATATTGAAGTGATGAATAAAGACTTAGTAATTTGCACACTAAGCAAAGGTGCGCGTTTTAAAGCTGAGTTTTTTATTGATTCTGGTAAAGGCTATGTACCTGCTTCGCAGAATCGTCCTGCGGATGCGCCGATCGGTTATATCCCTATTGATGCGCTTTACAGCCCAGTGACAAAAGTTAGTTACAAAATTGAAGATAGTCGCGTTGGTCAGGTAACTGACTATGATAAGCTTGCACTTGAGATTGAAACCGATGGTACCATCGATCCTGAGACTGCAGTTGGCTTAGCTGCACGCATCCTACAAGATCAACTTCAACTCTTCATTAGTTTTGAAGAAGTGGAAGAAGTGAAGCATGAAGAAGAAGAAAAATTGTCGTTTGACCGTAATCTTCTTCGTAAAGTGGATGAGCTTGAGCTTTCTGTACGTTCACAAAATTGCCTGAAAAATGATAACATCGTTTACATTGGTGATCTGGTACAGAAATCAGAAGCTGAAATGCTGCGTACGCCAAACTTTGGTCGTAAATCGCTAAACGAAATTAAAGAAGTATTGGCAAATATGGGCTTACGCTTCGGAATGCAAATTGAGGGCTGGCCGCCTGAAAACATCGAAGATCTTGCTAAGCGTTTCGAGGACCCATATTGATTCTTGCAAAAAGCTGGAACAGTAAGTAAAGCTTTAGCAAATATAAGTTATAAAGTAACAATTGAAGTTTAATATAAGGTTATTATCATGCGTCACGGAGTTAGAGGCCGCAAGCTGGGCAGAACAAGCAGCCACAGAAAAGCCCTTTTTAGAAACCTAGCCGTTTCATTGCTTAAGCATGAGCAAATAAAAACAACATTGCCAAAAGCAAAAGATCTACGTCCTATCGTAGAAAAACTTATTACCCTTGGTAAGCGTGGTGATTTGCATGCACGTCGTCAAGCGGGTTCATACCTGTTTGAAGATGCTGTAACAAAGAAACTATTTGAAGTGCTTGGTAAGCGCTTTGAAGCACGTCAGGGTGGATATGTTCGTATTATTAAAGCGGGCTTCCGTCATGGTGATATGGCGCCAATGGCTGTTATTGAGCTAGTAGATCGTGACGTTGCTGCAAAAGGTACGGATTCAGGTCCAGTACATGTTGCAGGTGACGAAGCAGAAGCTGCATAAGCTTTTGCCGATTATAGCGAATTCACTTGAAATAAAAATGGCACAGCATATATAATCGCTGTGCCTTTTTATTTTAACAAAAGCAGGTAGTTTTATGAAGTTTGCACAAACATTAACAGCATTTTTAATGACATTTTTTGTTTCACTTTCAGCAGGAGCTACTGACTTGGAAAATACACTTTATTTAGAACTTAATGATGGCCGTGTGGTGATTGAATTATTGCCTGAAAAAGCACCAAAACATGTTGAGCGCATTAAAACGTTAGCGCGTGAAGGCTTTTATGATGGTATTGTATTCCACCGTGTTATCGATGGATTTATGGCACAAACCGGTGATCCTACAGGAACAGGCATGGGTGGTTCAGAGCTTCCTGATCTAGAAGCTGAGTTTAATGATGAGCCACATACACGTGGAGCAGTTTCTATGGCTCGTTCACAAAACCCAAACAGTGCCAATAGCCAATTCTTTATTGTATTTGAAGATTCAAACTTTTTGGATAATCAATATACCGTATGGGGTCGTGTGGTTGAAGGCATGGAATATGTAGATGCCATCAAAAAAGGCGAAAGCTATAATAATGGTCAGGTGAGTGATCCTGATAAAATTATTAGCTTAAAAGTAGCTGCTGATGTGCCTGTTGAGGCAGAATAATTAGCGTATATATTTATGATAGCAAAGGGCAGGACGAAAGTTCTGCTCTTTGTTGTTATGGCTGCTGTTTTTCTGGTTGTGCTGATTGTCTTTTATAGTAAAACTAAGCAGTCTCGTTCTCGAAAAAGGATATGTTATGCTGGTCTCTGAATTTTTATTCGAATTGCCACAAGAGCGTATTGCACAAGCGCCTGTAACACCGCGTGATGCTGCAAGAATGCTGGAAGTATCACAACATGGATTGGCTGATTATCATGTATATGACCTTGTTTCGCTTTTAAAAACTGGTGATGTGCTGGTGTGTAACGATACACGTGTGCTCCCAAGTCGTTTGAAAGGTATGCGAGGCGAAGCCAAAGTGGAAGTAACCCTGCACAAACATACTTCCCCCGGAATTTGGAAGGCGTTTGCAAAACCAGCAAGAAAGCTTAATGAGGGCGATGTGTTTGTGGTTTCACCTGAGCTGACGGCCAAGGTGCTTTCGCGTGTTGAAGGTGAGGTGGAGCTGGAGTTTTCATTAGTAGGAGAGGCGCTACTGCAGGCGTTTCATCATTATGGTGAATTGCCGCTGCCGCCTTATATTGCTCGTAAGCAAGGGAATAAACCAGAAGATGCTGAGCGTTATCAAACCGTCTATGCCAACCAAGCCGGTGCAGTGGCAGCGCCAACGGCAGGCCTTCATTTTACTCCAGAGCTGATGCAAAAGCTGAAAGATAAAGGCGTGCAGATTGAATATCTGACGCTGCATATGGGCTCGGCAACATATTTGC
>CAYGPX010000031.1:0-10873 GCA_964351935.1 uncultured Rickettsiales bacterium
AGGTGCAGTGGTAGAAGTGGTGGCAGAAGGTGTGCCAGCAGGCTGGGGGGCTCCTCTTTATAATAAATTAGATAGCGATTTAGCTGCTGGGATGATGAGCATTAATGCCGTTAAAGCAGTGGAAATTGGTGATGGTATGGCGGTTGCTTCGCTTACGGGTGAAGAAAATGCAGACGAAATTCGTAAAGGAAAATCAGGTAAGCCTGAATTTTTATCAAATCATGCTGGTGGTATTTTAGGTGGTATCTCAAGTGGTCAGCCTATTGTGTGCCGTTTCGCTATTAAGCCGACAAGCTCTATTTTAACACCACGCAAAACCATTGATGAGCAAGGTAACGAAACTGACCTTCGTACCAAAGGGAGGCATGATCCTTGTGTGGGTATCAGAGCTGTGCCAGTGGGTGAGGCAATGATGGCGCTTGTTTTAGCAGATCATATGATGTTGCATCGGGCGCAGGTGGATGATAAAGCTTGAGTATCTTAAATAGAAAGGTGTTAGGCGCGGGCAACCACCTCTTCCTCGTCTTTTCTTTCTAATCTAGCTTGTAAGCTTACACGATCTTCCCATGAATCTTTCTTGGTTAATCGTTCTCTCTCAAGTTCGCGTTCCAGTTGTTTAAATGCTTCTTCTTGTTTAATTTGCTCATCAAGCTTATGGAGTGCTCGCTGATTTTTGTTAAGCTCTCTTTCAATAACGGCTTGTTGCTCAGGAAGTGGTAAATCTTTGGTTAATGCATCAATTCGCTTAATCTCATTATCTTTAAAACGGTTATAACGCTTAAGTTTATTTCTATCATCGAAGTAGTTAGCCATACGACCGACTCCTAGCGCTGTTACAGCTAATGTACCAATAGCTGCGCCTGCAAAGATAGCAGTGCTTGGATAAATAAATGTGCCAGCTGCTGCACTAACTCCTATGGCAAGACCCAAAAATACAGCACCTGCACAGGCTATATAAAAAAATAAATGAGCCAGATCGCCAAGCACACCCTTACCCAACACCATATCTTCAAAGGTTTTAGGCTTTCTGCGATATATTTTTTGTTTTGGTTGTTTCATTTACCAAGGCTATCTGTAATTAAAATTAAGATGTGTAAAAATAATTACACATTCTTTCACTTTTAAAGGATAGCACAGTAATGTTGCATTATTATGACGATTGGGAGGTTTTAACTAGATTTTTTGATACTTTAGCTATTGGGAGTGATATCCTTCTGGCCATGCTGCAGGAAGTTTCGCTGAGGGATTGAGAGTGACTCAGGCAAGATATCTTTATCAAAAACCACATCGATATTTGCGCGTTCTATGGCAAAGCGATTAAAGCTCCTTAAGCTTGAAAACGGACTAAGAACGCTACTTATTAAGCCCAAGCCTTTCCATTTTAAAATACGAGGTTTTTTACCAAGCGCTTTAAAAATTTCTTCTACAATTGCGTGGTAACTAAGTGTCTGGTTCCCAACAATATTATACGTTTTCCCAAAGCTTGCTTTGTGATTAATAAGGCTAATAGTATTAATGGCAATATCATCACAATGAATGGGCTGGCGTTTGCCGTTTGCCGGGGGAAGTAATAGAATAAATCCAAAGCGTTTAATAAAGCGTGCAATGGCACTCACATTATCATCATGCCCCATGCCATAGGTCATACCAGCGCGTAAAATGGTTGTATCTATATTTACAACCGAAGAGCTGCGAACAACATCGCCTTCTGCTAGTACATATGACTTTGCTTCTAGCTTATGTGCTTTGTCACCGGAAGTTAGAAGACGGAAGATGTAAGCCGAAGCAATAGCCACAATACGCTCTACGCCAAGTTTAGAAAAGTGCTCTAAATGATCGGGTAAAAGCCTGATATCATCCGCATAAATAAGCATGCGTGGATAGTGATTATGCATGCCACAATCTTGTTGCATCAAATCACCTTGTAGCCACGTAAGTTTAGGATGTTCAAAATCAATAATATGACGATGATAAAGTGCAACGACTTCCAAATCGGCTGCCAGCAACCGCCTTAATATACATAAGCCAATATCTGTATGTGCTCCGGCAAGTAGAATGGGTGTGCGTTGAGAAAGATCGTATAACGTCCCTTTTGGGATGCCAATGGCATCCTCTTCAAATTGTTTATATCCGGCCAGAAATTTAGCACATCGCTCGCTTTCTTGCTGAATAGCAGGTTTTTTGTTGCAAAAAGGCAATGACAAAATCCGCCAGAGTGCGCGTGTACCCCATGAAATAAAGCAGCATAGGTTAAGTAGTGCAATCGTGCCTGGTAAATGCTCTTTTTTAAAGTGATAGCTAAAGTAGCGCCGTGTATCATGCAGTGTATGCCAGCTTGCAAACAAAGAGCCAGAGCGTGAGGTAGTGCGAAAATCAATGATAGAGAGGGATGGAATATAGAGTGTTTTTCCACCAATATCGTTGATACGGAGGGCAAGATCCATATCGCCCGCAGCATAAAAATAGGCTTCGTTAAAGCCACCAAGTTGCTTAAAGCGATTGCTTTCAATTAATAAACACATTGCCGTGGGTGCAGTGGTTTCGATTGCGCTACTTGGTGCTTTTGTTTTGTGTAAATAAAGTCTCGGAAAAAGCTTTGGAAATAGGCGGTAAAGCCCTAGCCTTTCCGAAACAAGCGTAGCTGGAGTAAGGCTGTTGCGTCTGCTTTCGCGTTTTTCCAGTCCGCTTGCGTCGGTTACTTTGCATGAAGCTGCCCAGCTATCTGGGTGCTTTTGGTATTCATCAATGCTACGTAGTAAAAAATCGTGTGGCAATACGGCTTCAGGGCTTAGGAAGAGGATATATTGCCCCTTGGCACGCTCTGCACCCAGATTATAGCCCTGATAAAGGCCAATATTTCCTTGGCCTGAGAGTACTTTCAGGCGAGGCTCTACCATATTCTTTTTTACGAGGCGTTGGCGTGTTTCTGGTGAGTTGCCATTATCTATTAATATCAACTCGTTCAGGCCTTCCTGTGCCAGCACACTTTCAAGCGCGCGCCAAAGTGCTGCGCCAGTATGATAGCTCACCATCACAACGGTGACGTCATAGCTAAATTCACGAAAAAGACTAATTTGTTTCGACATAGTTAAATGTAGCCCTAGTATTTTAAATCATTGAGAGGCCCAATGGCAGCAAAACTTTGCACAGAGCCAGTTAAAATGTTTTCCATGCGCGATTGTATATCTTCTATCGTAATATCGTCCAGCTTCTTCAGAATTTCTTCGGAGCTGATATAGCGATTAAAGCAGGTGAGGCGGCGGCCCATCTCTTCACTACGGTAGCCTGTGCCTTCACGTCCCATGCGGATGCCTGCTCTTGCTTGCGTGCGTGCGCGGTCTAGTTCAATTTCACTGATGGATTTTACTGCCTTGTGCATTTCTTCGTGGGTTACTTTAAGAAACTCATCCGCTTTGTTAGGTGTTGTGCTGCCATAAACACAAAAAAGTCCAATGTCATAATATCCGCTTGTAAAAGCAGAAACATTATAAACCAACCCACGTTTTTCGCGAATTTCCTGAAATAAACGCGACGACATGCCGCCACCAAGAATGCTAGCAAGTAGCTGTGTGCTGTAAATGCTATCATCCAGATAAGGAGTGCCTTGATAGCCAAGTACGATATGTACTTGCTCTAAATCGCGCGATTCGCGTTTATCTCCACCGGTATAGTTAGCCGTTGGTTTTTTATAGGGTTTTGCAGATTTGATAGCAGAAAAATGTTCTTCTGCAAGAGTAAGCGCGTGAGAGTGAGTAATGTTTCCTGCTACTGAAATAACGATGTTTTCAGCGCAGTAATGTTTATCAATATAGCGAGTAAGGTCTTCGCGATTAAAGCCGGAAACCAATTCGGTTGTGCCTAAAATAGAGCGTCCGAGCGGCTGGTTTTTAAACGCAACAGATTGGTGGTAATCAAACACAATATCATCGGGAGTATCGTTAACCATGGCAATTTCTTGCAAGACTACATCTCTTTCTTTTTCAAGCTCTTCTGGCAAGAAAGTGGAGTGCTGGATAAGGTCGCCCAGTAGATCAAAAGAGTGGTGGGCGTCTTCCCAAAGTGTTTTTGCAAAATACACCGTATGCTCGCGAGAGGTGAATGCGTTCAAATAGCCGCCAATGTTATCAAAATCTTCTGCAATCTGTAGGGCAGTGCGACGCTTTGTGCCTTTGAATGCCATATGTTCAAGAAAATGTGCAATGCCGTTTTCATTATCCGCTTCGTAACGGCTTCCTACATCCACCCAAACTGATACCGAAACTGATTCGGATGTTGGCATGGTGTCGCTGATAACGCGTAAACCGTTTGAAAGTCTAGATAGTTCCGGCATATTATTCTCCTGTTGTGGGTGGCAAAACTAAACGCAAGCAAGGTTTGCGTCAATCACAATATAGTGAAGATGCTGCTTTGCGTTTGAAAGAGTTATGCTTGAGTTTAGTAGTGTAAGTGTTTTGTTGTGGAATGCTACGCGGCTCTAAAACTATTTATCGCTAAAAGCACGATAACGGTGGTTTACGCTTTGCAATCCACTGTTTTAGAGGTTATAAAATTTTCTATGAACGAGCAAGCGATAACCATAGATAAGCTATACGAAGGTGCGGAAACCAAGACCGTAGCCGTAAGGCGTTTAATGCTGCAGAATTTTCGTTCTTATTCAGCGGTGACGATTGAAACAAAAGCTTCACCCATAGTGCTTAGCGGCGCGAATGGCGCGGGTAAAACCAATATTTTAGAAGCGCTTTCATTTCTTTCTCCTGGTCGTGGCTTACGCTCTGCTAAGTTGGGCGATGTTGATAAGGTTGGTGCAGGGGCGTGGGCTATTTCTGCTGCCTTGCATGTAGGAGATGAGGAGCATCACGTTGGTACAGGCCGAGCACAAGAGCCATCAGTGCGAGGAAAGCGCATTGTGCAAGTGAATGCAACACGTGGTGTTTCCCAGTCAGAATTGGCCAATCTTTGCACGGTAATGTGGCAAACACCTCAAATGGACGGGTTATTTTTAGCAGGAGCCTCCGAGCGCCGCAATTTTGTTGATCGCATGGTCTATCATTTTGATAGCCAACATGCCAAAAGAGTGAGCCAATATGAACATGCAATGCGTGAGCGTATGCGCTTGCTGCAAGATAATGCCGATAAGCAATGGATTGCTATTTTAGAAGAGAAAATGGCAGCGGAAGCAGTTGCCATTGCTGCAGCACGCAATGAAACAATCGCGCTGGTGAGTGCTGCTATTGCTGCTGCACCATCTGCTTTTCCTAAAGCAGTTCTTCGCATAGATGGTGAATTGGAGCAAAGGTTGCTTTCTGAGCAGAGTGCTTTGGCGGTTGAAGATGAATTTCGTGCACAGTTATATGAAAAGCGCTACCATGATGCTCGCTCAGGCCGTACGCAGGCGGGAGTACATCGCAGTGATTTAAATGTATTTCATGATGAAAAGCGCATGCCTGCAAATCTTTGCTCAACTGGAGAACAAAAAGCATTGTTACTTTCAATCGTGTTGGCTGAAGCGCGCGCCAAAGCCTTGTGGAAAGATATGGTGCCTATTTTATTGCTCGATGAAGTGGTGGCGCATCTCGATATTACACGCAGAGAAGCGTTGTTTGAAGAAATTATAGCGATGAAAGCGCAATGCTGGATGACGGGAACAGATAGCGTGCTGTTTGAAGGGCTTGAAGGAAAGGCGCAGTTTTTTAATGTAAAGGATGCCGATGTTGAAGCATCATAAAAGCAATTGCGTCACCGTTGTTTCTGTTTTAAACTGCAAAGGGAAGGAAAGTGAGGAACATGAAATGCTTTTATGCCATACACAAGCAGTGCCTAGTAAAATTATGCTAGCAAAACTGCCTTCTTTTTACACCAGCATGCAATATCCTAATGAATGAGAAATAGGTAATGAAAGCAAAATTAAAAGCGTTAGCAGTAATTATAGCCGGTCTATTCCTGATTGTGGTTGCATTTATGGTGTTGAGTGGTGGTAAAGATGTGATAAGCATCAACGCATCAGCACTGGATAGCTCGGCAAATGGTGAATTGGTCTATGTAGCAGGCGTAGTAAAACCTAATGAATCATTAGAAGATGCGTTATTTGGTGTCTCAGAAAATGAAAGCATCGCCCTTAAGCGCGTAGTAGAGATGTATCAGTGGCAAGAGGCCGCCGATGGAAGCTATACGCAAGTTTGGTCTGAGGAGTTAATTGACAGCGCGCTATTTGCGGATGCCTCATCTCATCAGAACCCAAAAGAAAAGCCTGTGGAATCATTGCTAAAAGATGCACAAAGTGCCTCGCTAGGCGTTTATAATATCAGCGCAAGGCTAAAACAAAAGATTGTTCCAAGCAGTTGGGAGGCATTGGCCGTTACGCCTGAGCAATATAGTGCGTTGCCAAGCTCTGGAAAAACTGCATTTAAGCTTTTTGATGGTAAACTTTTTTATGGTTTAGAGCCGCAAAACCCTCGTATCGGTGATATGCAGATCCGTTTTGAAAGAAGTCCTGTGATGTCAGTGAGTATTATAGCTGAACTTGCCGGAGGCCAACTTGTGCCTGATACTCAAACGGGTGACGCTATTCATAAAGTGCGAGAAGGTATTGTTAGTAAAGACGTTATGCTTGAAACGATCGATTTGTCAGGCGGTATGTTACGCTGGATTTTTGCAGGTCTTGGTTTAGTGGTGATGTTGGTAGGTGGCGTACTACTTATGAAAAGCGGTAGGGCAAAAGTGAAATCTCAAGAAGCGGATGACTTTCCTCCACTTGAAGAAGATGACGGGTTTGCAGTAGAGCAAGATGATGGAGGTGCTCCATCAGCAAGTATGGGTGAAGCTGATATGGCCGTAGTTGTTGGAGGTGTTGCACTCGGTTCTATAGTGCAGGCTGATGATGATGAGTTTGGATCAATAGCGCCAATGAAAACGCCGGGTATGGATGATGCACAAGTCCCAAATGAGCAAGACCATAGACCAACTGCAGTGGATAGTTATTCACAGCCAGCGCCTGAGCCGGAAGTGGTGCAGCCAGAGCAGGATGATAGCGCGTTTGGTATGGATTATACTCCTGACATAGAGCCGGAGCCTATTGCATCAGTGCAGCCGGAGCCATCACCGGAGCCAACAGAATATGTGCAGGAACAAGCTGAGCAGACGCCTCACATGTCAGCTGAAGATCCTGCATTTGAAACGATGGATGATGATATAGGCTTTGTTGAGCCAGAAGAAAAAGAAGCGTCTACTTCTGATGCTGAATTTTCAGACGATGATATTTCATTTTTAAATGAGCCTGAATCAGTAGAGGAAGTTGCTGCTGCGGCATTTGAAAGTGAAGGGGAAGACACTGCGTTTGAAGTTGCAGAAAATGATACGGTGCAAGCAATGCCTGAACAGTATGAGCCTACAGAGCACAGTGATGAATTGGAAGATGTATCCGGTGAAATGTTTATGCTAGATGACACACAAGACGAGGGCTCGAGTGAACCAGTAGAAGTGGATGGTGATGGAAAGAAAATCTCTTCTGCTGAAAATAATGAGGATTTAGCAGATAATGATTTAGACGACGAGCAAGAAGACCTAGAAGATGAAGATGACGAAGAAGATGATGATGAGTTTTTCTTCCTTGATGACGACGATGAATTTGAAGACGACGAAGATGAAGATGAAGATGAAAATGAAATTGATGACGCCCCTAGTCTTGATGGAGGCCTAGATTATAGTGATGCTGAACTGACAGAAGAGGTAGAGGTAGAGCAAAATTCACCTCCAATTCCGCAGGAAGAATCTTCCGCACCTGCTGAGCAGCAAGCTGAAGCTTTAAATGACCAGTTAGAGGATATATTTAATGCTTCAGATGATGAAGCTATGCCTCAATGGAACGACGCCACAGAAGACGAGCTAAAAGACGATGAAACTGGTGGTGATAAGAAGGATAAAAAAGAATCACCTGCTGATATTCAGGAGTTCTAGTCAGTTTTGCCTTTGCATTGAGGTGTATTGATATTCAACCGATTTGTTGAAGAACAGCTGCTTCAAGTGCGCTTTATCTTTTTTGAACAACTATACCATGTATCTAAGGTCTTGCCTCAATCCTCTACTAAACTTATCAAGACACTACAGTTTGGTTAGATGCTGCGCTGCTTAATAAGCGCGCGTTTAAAGCACCGCATCTTAGTAGGGTTAAGCGTGCTTTTGATCTTTGCCGGGGTGCGAGATGCTCCAAATGCGCATGATGGTAAACTTTGCCAATGCGTGATAGAGCGAGGTTGGGCATAAAAGTCTGCCAATGCCTGAGGCAATTACGCCCGAGGCAATCAGCGGAATGGCGCCAGTGGTATTGCCTGTAATTTCAAGCACAATAACAAATGCGGTGATAGGTGCTTGCGTTACGCCTGCAAAATAGGCCACCATCGCCAAAAGCATTACGCCTGAAGCCGGAGTGTTAGGAAACCAGCTACTGATGCTATCGCCCAGCATGGTGCCAATGCTGAGTGAAGGAGAGAACATTCCCCCTGAAATACTGCTGATGGCAGAAAGAAGTGTTGCTATAAAACGTGCTGGCGCATACCACCATTCGCCATTCATTTCGCCATGTAATAGCCCTTTTGCGGTTTCATAGCCTGCGCCATATGTAATGCCATTGCTGAAGAAGCCAAGCACAGCAATAATAAAACCACATATAACGGCAAAGGCAACGACCGCAGCAATGCCGTGTTTCTTTTGCAGATTGCCTAAAAAGCGTGCGCCTGCAATAAACATTCGCGCAAATATGCCACCGGTGATGCCGCCAATAATCCCCACGGCAATAATGGCGAGCCAATCACGCGGGATGATGAACGGAATATCGGCATGACCATAATAGTTATAGTTTCCTAAAATGCTGAGCGATGCGGTGCCCGCCAACACGATGGCGGTGAGCACGATGCCGCTGTTGCGATGTTCAAACGCGCGTGCCATTTCTTCGATGGCAAACACAATGCCTGCGAGTGGGGTGTTAAAGGCGGCGGCCACGCCAGCAGCCGTGCCTGCAAGCACCACACCGCGCTGCATTTGCAAGCCACCAAACGATGCAAACATCACCATGAGTGCTGCACCAATTTGCACGGTTGGGCCTTCATGCCCTACGGCAGCACCGCTTAGCATGGCAAGTAGTGTGAACACAATTTTTGCAATAATTACCTGCGGGCCAAGCAATATACCGCGGCTTTTGGGGTCGCGCAGCACACGCGCGGCAATTGATTGCGGCACACCGCTGCCGCTTGCACCGGGCACATAAGAAAAAGTTGCCCAAGTAAGCAGGCCAAATGAGATGGGAGTCACCAAAAGCGGTGCAAGGGGATATTGCTGTGCAAATTGTTTGAAGATAACTTGGGCAGTTTCCGAAAAATCGGCAAAATAGGCCGCAATAATGCCTACCAGAGTAGCGCCCATCCAAAAAACGATACGCTTTTTCCACAAAGATGGAGAGAGCATAAACACTTTTGCTTTGCGTAATTGGCCGTATCGCACGAAGAAAGACCCTAATTTTTTTAGTTTATTTCAACAAGATACCTCGTCGGAGATGGCAAGATACATCCTCAACCGCTAGATGGCAACGCTTTAATCGAAAGGAATGCCGCCATGCCGCCAGTTTTGCACTATCAAAACGCCATATTTACTGCTAAATACTTAAATAGTTAGTAAACTATGCGCATCGCCTGCAAAAAAATGCAATATTTTTAGCCGATGTTAACCATTTCTTAAGGATTGCCGCCCTATAATGGGGGCAAGATTGGAAAAGAGCTTAGGAAAGCAATAAAAACGAAATACTAGATAAATAAATTTAGCAAAGAGTTTTTAGTAAGCAAGATAGATTATACTAGAAGATTTAAGTAAAGGAAGAGCTGTATGGATTTTCACATTAATAGAACAAAAGATGGCCGATATGTGATTTATTTTAGCGAAGATCAAGAAGGTCGATATACTGAGCTCGGAGAAATGTCAGTTAGCTTTAATGATGTGCAAGCGGCCTTTCTAAAAGGAGAGGGCTTACCTAATATTGCAATGAATATTATTGCTACAGCTATAATGGGGGCAACTCTCAAGGACGGTTATTCTCGTGGTTCTGTTAGACCGAAGGTTTTAGGTTTTCTTGCGGAGGATCAAGAAGTTGTAAAGTTAATTCAAATGATGCATGAACGGTTGCTTGATGATCTTACTGCTTTAGGCAAAACCGCTCCCTTTGAAGAATTCCCAACAGATCAAGTAAAAGGATTAAATAATGAGCCTTCACCACTTAAAGTTGAAACTGTGTCGACAGAAGTTCAAGGTGACGCTGCTTATCAAGGAGATTCTTATCCTCAGCTTAAGGCATTACAAGGGTGGGGTACTATGACGAAGGCTATAAAATTTAAACCAGAATTAGATAGAATTATTGAAAGTGATGAAGAAGAGAGTTTGGATGCTAGTAGTAGAGCACCAGTAGTTAGAAAAACTGCGACTAAACTTCCAAACAAAAGTTTGAAAGTTGTGATGACTAAAAAAGAAGATCCACAAAATGCTGGTCGTTCTGGAACATATACCTTTTTATTGATCGTTACAAATAATGATGCAGGCGAAGAAAGTGTTACAAAAGAGTTTGAATTTACAGGAAATCATAACGACAAAGTTGCTATAAAAAAAGCACTGGAAAAAGCGTTTGGTAAAGAAATTGATGGTGTAAGAGTTGATGCTTTTGTGGGTTCTATAGATGCATTAATGCTAGAAGCGGAAAAAAGCGAGAAGAAGGTCGCAAGAGTTCAGAAGGGCGATCTTTATGAAGCGGCTCAGGATGAGGCTCAAACTGTTGTGGTCAAACAAATGGTAAGCTTTGATATTCCGTATGTTAGAAGATCTAAGGAAACTCCTAATC
>CAYGPX010000032.1:0-10767 GCA_964351935.1 uncultured Rickettsiales bacterium
CCACTGCCACTTGCAATATTTCCCGCAGCCATATGGATAGTTTGCATAGAAGAACCACAAAAACGATTCACCGTAGTAGCGGCAACGCTAATTGGCAACTCAGCCAAAAACACGACCAAGCGTGCAACATTCAACCCCTGTTCACCTTCAGGAAAAGCGCAGCCAAGTATTAAATCTTCAATATCGTTAGGGTTTACGCCTGTGCGTTTTACCAAAGCTTTCACCACCTGCCCCGCCATTTCATCAGGGCGCACCTCTGCCATCTCACCTTTAAAAGCAGGCGTAAATGGCGAGCGAACATAGCCTGCAATAACCGCTTGATGTTTTTTATCCATGTTGATTCTCCTTTTGTGTAAGAAGTGCTTTTTTATCAATCTTACCAATCATTGTTTTAGGTAACGCCTCTTCAAATGAATAGAGGCTTGGTATTTTATAAGCAGCCAGTTTCTTTTTCAGATATTCACGTATATCATCCGCCTGAAGAGACTCACCAACACGCAATACAATATATGCCTTTACAGCCTGACCGCGCTTTTCATCATAAACACCAACAACCGCGGCCTCATTGATTGATTGATGCTGATACAATAACTCCTCCACTTCACGCGGATAGACATTAAAACCATTTACAATCACCATATCTTTAAGCCTATCGGCAATGAATAAATAGCCGTCTTTATCAAGATATCCCATATCACCCGTATGCAGGCAACCACCTTTAAGTGCAGATTTTGTATCTACTGCATTATTATAATAGCCCTGCATCACTTGCGGCCCTTTGATACATATCTCGCCAACTTCTTTTACCGGACATAACTTGTTACGCCCTTCAGGCGATCGAATTTCTATCACTGTGCTTGGCAGCGGTACACCAACCGAACCTGCTTTATTTTCACCAAAAAGCGGATTAACCGCCACAACAGGTGAAGCTTCAGAAAGGCCATAACCTTCCGCCAATGCACAACCCGTTGCTTCCTCAAAACGCTGTTTTACTTCAAGTGGAAGTGGAGCACCTCCTGAAATACACATTTTTAACGAACTAAGTTTACAAGACGACAACTTAGGATATTGGCAAATAGCATGCAGAATAGATGGCACAGCCATTAAAAGCGTAATTTTTTTAGACGAAATATCTTTAAGAATAGCATGCAAATCAAACTTTGAGTGAACCACCATTTCACAAGCTTTTGATGTAGAAAGCAACAAAATCGCTGTCATCCCAAATACGTGGAAGAAAGGCAGCACCGCAAGCATTTTTTCTTTGCCTTCATCAAGGCCTGAAAACCACATGCTTATTTGCTGGGTATTGGCGCACAGTGATGCATGCGATAACATTGCACCCTTAGCAACACCCGTTGTACCACCCGTATATTGAATTACAGCAGTGTCTTTTTCTGGATCAATTTCTTGCCGCACATAAAGCCCGTCATTATCTATCAACGCATTATAATCTAAATGCACCCTGCCAAACTCAATCGAGGCTAATTCGTTTTTGCGCGTCCAAGTGAAAAGTTTACGCTTAAAATTGGTTAAAGCGTCACGCAAATCGCACATTACCACACGCTCTAAGCAGCTTGTTTGCAAGAGATTAGAGGTTTTTTCATGAAATATATTAAGATTAAGTGTAATCATCATGGTTGTGCCTGAGTCAGACACCTGATGCTGCAATTCATTGATAGTATAAAGCGGATTGTAATTTACAACAGCCGCACCTGTTTTTAATACGGCAAAATAAGCAACCACAAATTGTGGACAATTTGGCATCAACAGGCCAACCTTTTGCCCCTTCCCTACGCCATTTTTTTGTAAGCCTTTTGCAAGCCTATCCGAAAGCTTAGCTATTTCTTGAAAGGTAAAGTACCTACCATAATAATCAATCGCATGATTATCTGGATAATTTGCTGCTGTTTCATCTAAAAACGAGTAAACGGGCTGAGACGAAAATGAGACATCCCACTCAATGCCTTCAGGATACTTACCTTCCCAAGGGTATGCTTTGCGTTTTGAGGCCATAAAACAATACTTTTGTTTCAATTTATTTCTATAACACATCAATAGTGTATTGTTCTTGAGTGTACGTTGCTTTATAACCAACTGCAAGCAATTTACGCATCTTTAAACGTAGTGAGATTATGCCAAACTCAATTCATCATACCGACATTGCCATCATAGGCGCAGGGCCAGTTGGTCTTTTTGCCATTTTTGAAGCGGGCATGCTAAAAATGAAATGCCACGTAATTGACACGCTCGACTTTATCGGCGGACAGTGCACCGCGCTTTACCCTGAAAAGCCAATTTATGATATCCCCGCACATCCAAGCATTACGGGAGAGCAATTAATTGCCAACCTTGATGCACAAGCTGCCGCGTTTTCTCCAACCTATCACCTTGGCCAGCAAGTTACCAAGCTTGAGAAACAAAAGGATGGTAACTGGCTACTTACCACAAGTAAGGATGTTAAAATTACGGCAAAAGCCGTCATTATTAGCGCTGGCTGCGGCGCATTTGGCCCTAATCGCCCACCTATTGAAGGAATTGAAGCCTACGAAGGTAAAAGCGTATTTTATATGGTTGGTAAAAAAGAAGAATTCAGAGGCAAGCGTGTTGTGATTGCAGGTGGTGGAGATTCTGCCGTTGATTGGGCAATATCACTCGCTGATGTGGCTGAAAAAATTTACGTTGTTCATCGCAGACAAAAATTTCGCTGCGCACCCGAAAGTGAAGATCGCCTTCGTCGCCTAGCAACCGAAGGCAAGCCAAATGTTGAGTTGGTGATACCTTATCAGCTCGATAGCTTACAGGGCAAAAATGGACAAATAAGCACCGTGACCGTCGCCACCTTACAGGGAGAGAAAAAAGCACTGGAAGCTGATATATTACTTCCGTTTTTCGGCCTTGCAATGGAGCTTGGGCCGATTGCTGATTGGGGCTTAGGGCTAGAAAAAAGCCACATTAAAGTTCACCCAACCACACTTGCAACCACTGCCGAGGGCATTTTTGCGATTGGCGATATTGCTACTTACGAAAATAAATTAAAGCTTATTTTAAACGGCTTTGCCGAAGCATCGCTTGCGTGTTATTCGGCACGAAAAATTGTTTATCCAAATCAGGATTTTCACTTTGAATATTCTACCACGCAAGGAGTACCCGATGCCGCATAATCACGCCACCATTATTGACGGAAAAGCATTTGCAGCAAATGTAAGAAAAAGCGTTGCCACTCAAGTGGCAGATTTGAAAGCAAAGCACGGCATTACTCCCGGCCTTGCGGTGGTGCTGGTGGGTGAAGACCCTGCTAGCCAAGTATATGTGCGCAACAAGCACGCACAAACCGAAGAAGCCGGCATGAATTCCTATACTTTCCGCCTACCCGCTAGCGTTACGCAAAGCGAGCTTTTAGCAAAAGTGAATGAGCTAAACAATGATGCAAAGGTGCATGGAATTTTAGTGCAATTGCCATTGCCCAAGCATATTGAAGAAGAAGCGATTATCAATGCAATAGCACCTGAAAAAGATGTGGATGGATTTCATATTTTAAATAGCGGCAAACTTTTTACCGGCCAAGAAAGCATGGTACCATGCACGCCACTTGGATGCGTAATGCTCATTAAAGAAGCACTAGGTGATAATTTAAGTGGCAAGCATGCCGTGGTAATTGGTCGCTCCAATATTGTTGGAAAACCTATGGCCATGCTGCTTTTACAAGAAAGCTGCACTGTAATCATCACCCACTCACGCACTCAAAATTTGGAAGAAGAATGCAAGCGCGCTGATATCTTAGTCGCCGCCGTTGGCCGGCCCGAAATGGTAAAGGCAACCTGGATTAAGAAAGGCGCATGCGTAATTGATGTTGGCATCAACCGCGTTGAGCAAGCAGATGGAAAAGCAAAGCTAGTAGGCGATGTTGCGTTTGAAGAAGCTGCAAAAGTGGCAGGCTCAATCACTCCAGTTCCGGGTGGTGTTGGCCCTATGACGATTGCTTGTTTGCTTCAAAATACCGTCATTGCCGCTTGCAGGCAACATAATGTGAATATTAGCAATGCCGCATAACGCACCAACAAAAACAGAAGTCACCATCGTTGGTGGCGGCCTTGTGGGGCTTACTGCAGCAGCAGCGCTTGCTTCTGCTAATATTAGTTGTACCTTAATTGAAAATAAAGATTTAAAAACCCAACTTGAACAACCAAACGATGGACGCTCCAGCGCCATTGCCTATGGCTCGTATTTGTTTTTGAAACAAATTGGTGTGTGGGATAATTTAAAAGATAAAGCAGAGCCCATCTTAGATATCCGCATCAGCGATGGCAACTCATCACTGTTTCTGCATTATAACCACCAGCTGGTTGGTAGTGAGCCGATGGGCTATATGGTTGCAAATTCTCAGATGTGGGAGGTACTCTATCGCAGCATAAGTAAAAATACTCTCATTAGTATTCACGATAACAGCAGCATTCAAACTATTGAACACGATGCCTATAAAAGCAGCGTCATACTTGAAAACGGCCAACAAATTGATAGCCAACTTCTGTTAGCGTGCGATGGAAAATTTTCAAAAATGCGAGAGCATTTTGGCATTGAAACCAACGGCTGGAACTACCCTCAAACAGGTATTGTGTGCAATGTAAAACACGAAAAACCACACAAAGGCGTTGCACAAGAACGCTTTCTGCCTAGTGGCCCTTTTGCCATTTTACCACTTAAAGGCGGGCATGAGTGCTCATTAGTGTGGACGGAAAAAAGCCACCTTGCCCCAATCTATACCAGCATGAGCGAGAAAGATATTACTACTGAAATTGCAAAACGCTTTGGCAACTATCTTGGTAAGATTGAACTTAGTAGCAAAGTGTTTTCTTACCCACTATCACTCCTTAATGCAACCCGCTATCACGCTGAGCGCCTTGCGCTTGCAGGCGATGCCGCGCACGCCATCCACCCAATTGCAGGGCAAGGTTTTAACCTTGGCATTCGCGATATTGAAGCGTTATTGCCGCTACTTGCTAAAACAAAAGCGCTGGGGCTTGATATTGGCAATGCCGATATACTTTCTGAATATGAAAAAGCACGGCAATTTGATAGTGGCTCACTTATTGCCATCACCGATTTGCTTAACCGTTTATTTTCTAATAATTTTTTACCTATCAAAATGGCACGACGCATTGGTCTTGCAGCGGTTGAGAAGCTACCATTTCTTAAAAAACAATTTATGCAGCATGCTATGGGCATGGCGCATAAAAACTAACACCTGCTGCCTTGCAACAATTTGTAATAAAACGTGATTTGTAGTAGCGCACACAACTTGCTAGATTTACCCTGACAGTCATATCCATGTAGGATCAATATCAGGAAAGATGATCTAATGTTTAGTTACCAAAGAACCATTCAGAATAAAGTAGGTTGCACTGGCGTTGGCCTGCATTCGGGCAAAAAAGTGCGTTTAAGCCTAGCACCTGCAAAAGAAGACACCGGTATTGTTTTTAAACGTACTGACGTGGTTGATGGACGCAATCCATTTGTAGCAGCAAACTATAAAAATGTTGCAAGCACCCAGCTTGGCACTAACTTGCGTAATGAAGATGGTGTTGAAGTGGGCACAATTGAACATTTGATGGCAGCACTTTGGGGCTGCAGTATTGATAACTGCCTCATCGAATTAGATAACGCTGAAGTGCCTATCATGGACGGCAGCTCTGAGCCTTTTGTATTTTTAGTTGAATGCTCAGGCAAAAAAGAACAAAAACGCACTCGTCGCGTCATTGAAATTATCAAAGAAGTGACTGTTCTTGATGAAAAAACTGGCAGCAGCATGACACTCTCCCCTGCGGATGAATTTGCGGTAAGCCTTGATATCGACTTTGGCGATAAAGTTATTGCCAAGCAAAGTGCAGGCTTTAACTCTCGTGGCGAATCTTTCAAAAGCGATTTATCGCGTGCGCGCACCTTTGGCTGTGCGCATGAAGTAGATTATTTAGATAAAAAAGGCTTAGCACTTGGCGGCTCACTTGATAATGCCATCGTAGTGAACGAAAACGGCATCGCAAACGAAGATGGTTTGCGCTACGCAGATGAGTTTGTGCGTCATAAAATTTTAGATTGTATTGGCGACATTTTCTTAGCTGGCGCATACGTAAAAGGTCACTTTCACGGTGTAAAATCTGGCCATGCTCTCAATAATAAAATTTTACATGCGGCACTTTCTGATGGTGATGCATGGCGTGAAGTACGCCTTCCGGACGAGCAATTGCAACGCGCAATTTTTCGCTCTATTCAGTAGTTAAAACGAACGATATCGGCCAGCATAACGCTTTAAGTATGCAGGAACAATTGTGTCTATTGGAGTTGCCTGCTCAACGCCAAGGCTAGAAAGCCCTAACGCATCATCTGATACAATATTATCTGACTTAAGCAACTTCACCTGATCTCGCGTTAACATTGGTGTTGGGCAAAGCTCAAGCGCTGATGCAATTAAACTTGCAAGCGAAAAGGGAATCGGCAACAGCAATGTACTGCTATTAATGTGAGACCTCACATAGCGCAAAACCTCCCCCATACTCATCACATCAGCACCACCTAATTCATAGATATGGCCTTTGCTTTCAGGTAGGGCGATAGCATTACAAATTGCTTGCGCAACATCACCTACATACACAGGTTGAAATTTCGTTTTTCCACCTCCAATAAGCGGAAACACGGGAGCAAGTGCTAGCAGCGATGCAAATTTATTGAAAAAATCATCCTCAATACCAAACAGCACACTTGGCCGTATAATAGTAGCTTCGGGAAAAGCATTAAACACTGCTTTCTCACCCGTCAATTTTGAGCGTGCATAACGCGCATTACTAGCCTTTTCCACTCCTAAGGCTGAAACATGAACAAGCGTTTTCACACCGGCTTCTTTAGAAAGCCTAGCAACACGCTCAGCGCTTTGTGCCTGAATTTCATCAAAACGCTGCCGTCCACGTTGAAATAAAATACCTACTAAATTTACTACGGCATCAGCACCATTCACCGCACGACGCACCGCCTCGTCATCACGGATATTACCTCCAGCAATAACCACAGCGCCGGTTGGCCCATTCACACGCAAGTGCTTTGCTTGCTCAGCATGACGACACACCACACGCACAAGCGCACCATGTTCAACTAATTTTTTTACGAGATAGGTTCCCAAGAAACCTGAACCACCAAAAACAGTGATATGCTTTCCGCGCATAGATACTCCTTGCAATTATAGTCAGATTGAATGTAGCTAAAAAATTACGACTCTGCAAACAGCAAAATTATCTTTTATATTTACCTTTATACTTAAAACGCTGTAAAAGAGCCACTATAGTAATTAAGCTTTATAAAGCTTAATTAAAAATGCCCAGATGGCGGAATTGGTAGACGCGCTAGCTTCAGGTGCTAGTATTCGCAAGGATGTGGAGGTTCGAGTCCTCTTCTGGGCACCATTAACACTTCTTTCTTCCACCCTCCTTGTCAAACAACAGTCTAAGCCTTAGCAGACAACGGATTTCACACAACACTTGAGTAATGCCTATAAATTAGTTATAGAGATTAGAGCGTTTATATAACTCATTGAATGGCAGGAGGCCAAAAGCATAATGGAACAGCTTGATTTAATTTACTGGGATAGCAGCTACAACCCAATATTACTGCTAAATCTTTCAATCGCTGTTGCACTGTTTGCATGCCTTCGCTTGTTCTCCGGTGTTATTTCACATGTAAGCGCTAGTCATGAGCTTTTGAAAAAAGATAACCCTGCGTTTGGCATTTCGGTTGCAGGTGTTGCTTTTGCAGTCACCATCGTGCTTACGGGCGCAATTTACGGAGAGCCGGTCAACAATTTTAGTGATTCTATCATTGCTGTCGGGCTTTATGGGCTTTTGGGAATTGTGTTAATGTGGCTCAGCCGCATTATATTCGATCGCCTTGCGTTATCGGAAATTTCAATTCGCGATGAAATCATTCGTGGCAACGTTGCCGCAGGCATTGTGGATGCGGGAAATGTAGTTGCCTCTGCATTGGTAATTCGCGCTGTAATGACATGGGTAGAAAGCAATACCATGGAGGGGCTAACTGCGGTACTTCTTGCCTTTGTTATCTCACAAATTCTTATGACGGCAGCAATCTATGCGCGCATTCATTTATTTAAACTCGGCAACCAAGGAAAATCTATCCAGCAAGCTTTTAAAGAAGGCAATACTGCGCTGGCACTTCGCTTTGCAGGCCGCCGTATTGGGATTGCCTTTGCTATTAATGCCGCCGCTAATGTAATGGTGTATGAAACTTACGACTACGAAATGTTGCTTATGGCATGGACATTTGTATCAATTGTAATGATGATTGCTTTATCAGCTATCTCATACATTGCTGACAAGATTATATTCTTCCGTGTTGATGTGAGTGATGAGGTGGTGAATCAGAAAAACATTGCAGTGGGTGCCCTTCAGTGTGTAATCTACTTATCTATGGGATTCTTACTTGCCGAATTGATGGCATAACTATTCAAGGAAAGTAGCATGAGTGATACAACACGTTCTGGAAAAAACATTAAGCCAACCGTTTTAGTAGTAGAAGACGATGAAGCAATCATCTCTTTGTTACTCTATAACCTTGAGAAGAATCACTATAATGTTCATATTTCTAAAGATGGCGCTGAAGCACTTGATATGGCACAAGACGTTCATCCGGATGTAATTCTACTTGATTGGATGTTACCCGGAATGAGTGGTATTGAAGTATGCCAGAAGCTTCGCAAGATTGAAGAAACTAAATCTATTCCAATCATTATGATTTCAGCTCGTGGCGAGGAAATGGATAAAATATCCGGCCTTGAAAGAGGAGCGGATGACTATTTGGTAAAGCCTTTTTCTCCGCGTGAGCTTATGGCTAGAATTAACGCTGTATTCCGCCGCACTCGCCCTGTATTTACAAGTAAAGAGCTGGAATTTGAAGGCTCCATAAAAATGGATACGGCAACGCACCAAGTAACATGCGATGGCACCCCTGTTAAATTAGGCCCAACAGAATATCGCCTGCTACAAGCCTTCTTGGAGCACCCTCGCCGCGTACTAACTCGCGAACAGCTAATGCGCCGCGTTTGGGGCTCAGACCTTCATGTGGAAGCTCGTACGGTTGATGTTCATATCAATCGACTTCGCAATTCACTTGGATTGGGTGATAATAGCAAAGTGGTTATACAAACCATCCGCTCAGTTGGCTATAGCATGAAAAACTCTTCTGATGATGTCACAGCGCTACAAGCAGTAGCCGATAGCGAAATACCAGACTTAAAAGATGCAGAAGACGATGGCATTTAGTATCCCGCAGTATTACTAGCGGCTATTCGAAGTCTTCTTGCTTATCAACTCCCCAAAGGTAGGTTTTTTCAAGCCATGCTTCGTGACCTGATGCTTTTATCTTGCACCAAGCACCTTTACATTGCAGCAAACTCACCACAACGTCTTTTTCAAACATCACAGTTGGTGTTGCCGTTGGGATTGGCAGACGATAGGCTTTGATAATGTCTCCGCCTTGTATAATTGCATTGCGTTTATTGCTGATGAGTACTTCATGCACCCATCCCTCTTGACCATCTCTGTCTCTGATTTTTTTCCATTGCTCAAAACTAGCCAAAATCTTTATTGGCCAGTTTCTTCTGAGATAAACCCACTGAATAGGATAACGCGCACTTGGACCTGTACGAACATTTGCTTCATTGGCTCGGATAGAAGCATAATATTCTTCCTGCTCGGCAGAAAAAGCAACATCTGGAAAAACAAATATCAGTGCAATTAATAAACAAAAATAACGCAGCATAAACAGCATACTAGCTCACTAATAATTTTGAGGCTTCAAGCACTTCCGCTGCATGTCCGTTCACTTTTACTTTACGCCAAATTTTATTGAGCTTTCCTTCCTTATCAATTAAGAAGGTTGAGCGCTCAATCCCCATAAACGTTTTGCCATACATGCTTTTTTCTTTCCATACACCATAAGTCTCTATCACCTTTCCTTCTTCGTCAGAAATTAGTGGAAATGGCAGGCAATACTTCTCTTTAAACTTATCGTGGCTTTTTACGCTGTCTTTAGAGACACCAAAAATAAGCGTATCTGTTTTTTTGAAATCATCCGCCAAATCTCTAAAGTCTTTCGATTCCGTGGTGCAGCCCGGTGTACTATCCTTTGGATAAAAATAAAGGACAATATTTTTTCCACGCAATGCTGAAAGCGTAAATTCTCCGTTATTATCGGTTGGCAATGTGAAGTCTGGTGCTAAATCACCTTCTTTCATATTTCTTCCATTATTTTCTGCTTTCGTCGTCATTGGCGGACTCCGTAATAAAATGATTAAAATAGGCTAATACTTTTTCTTCCGTAGTTATAAGCTCTGCTTCTAGTGTTTTGAAGTTCTTTTTCTGCATACTGCTAACAAAAAACCGTTTTAGACCAATAGGAATCTCATCCATCTCCATTTGACGGCTAAAAGCAATACGCCGAAGTGTTTGTATATCCAACAAGAAGCGGGCAAGTTTTGCAAGAGTATCAGCATCTTTTTTATCAATAAGCTTCGCTTCTCCCATTTTCTCAAAACATGCCGTTGTATTTAAATCTAATATATATGGATGCTCATAAGCAAAAATTAGTTGCAGATATTGAGCAATAAATACAATATCCATCAAGCCACCGCGAACATATTTTATAATCCACGGCTCATTTGATCCATCAACCAAAGCTGTTTTAAGCCTAAGAAGAAGCAGTTCGCTG